>NZ_CP093384.1:1200000-1500000 GCF_022655055.1 Vagococcus sp. CY52-2
AAAGGTAGAACTGCTAAAATATCCCCTTTTGTCACTTTTCCTTTATTAATGTTGGTACGAATTCCTCCACCATTAATTACAGCCAAGTCTGTTTGTCCATTTTTAAATCCAGTTTGTCCATAATCATATAGTGAGTCAGCGATAATATTTCCTAAGTTTGTTTCTCTTGTCCGAACATTATCCCCTTGACCTTCAAATTGAACAGGATTATTTTCTAGAACAACTTGATTCATTTCGTCATCAAATTTCTGTTTTGTTTCATCAATTATTTTCTTTATCGTTTCATCTTCTTTAATGTCTTTAAACTCTGATGCTGGTATTAATTCTGCTTTAAAAGTTGGATTTTCACCATTATAACTGATATTAATTAACCCAACGTTATTTAAATAATTTCCAGTTTGTGCTAGTAATACATTCCCATAGGTTTGGCCAGTAGGAAGAGCTGTATGAGAATGACCGTCTAATACCACTATTTTTTCTTTATGATATGTCTCAGATAAATTTTTTGCTAATGTATCACCACGCCACTCTACCGGAGTTGTTTGATCTACTCCAAGATGACTCAAAAAGACAAACACATCTGCCTTACCTTTCAATTGCTCCATCATTTTTTTAGCTACAGGGATTGGATCAGCAAATGTCACATTTTTAACATTATCTGGATGTGTTTTAAACGCTGTCTCTGGTGTTGATAACCCTATCACTGCAAATTTTTTCCCGTCTTTTTCAATCATCTGATAGGGCTTAAATGACTCTTTACCATTTTTTTCAACATTAGCAGATACCATAGGTAAAATCTGTTGATATGCCATGGCTTGATCATAACCAAAATCAAATTCATGATTTCCAACTGCAACAGCATCATAAGGAATATGGCTCATAGCACGTGCCATGTCCATCCCTTTACCAAAATTTGAAATGGCTAATCCTTGCATAGCATCTCCACTATCAAGCATTAATGTTGGATTTTTGCTATCTTTAAATGTTTTTAGCTTAGCTAAACCAATCACTTTTCCATCTTCATACTGCATACGTCCATGCATATCATTTGTATGCATAATACTAAAATTAAAATCTGTTGGTTTATTTTTCTTTTCTTGGCTACTTTCTGAATTGGTTACTGATTCATCAGTAGACAATTCGCTATCATCTGTTTGTTTTTCTTCTTTTGTAGATGTACTTGTTTCTTTTTGATTATTTTCTTGTATTTCTACATTTTCTGTTGTAGTTGTCGTCGTTTCTTGTGTTTCTTCAGCAAACACTGGTATTGCTGGAAAAAGAATACCAAAAACTAACATAAAGCATAACAAACTAATAAATTTTACCGAAACCTTTCCTTTTTCCAATGCCATCTCCTCCATTATAATTAATTCATTTTTACACACTTTATTATAACAAAATTCACAAAATAAGCTATGTTTAATCCAACTATTGAGTTAGTAGTTCATTAATTAATAAATGGACAAATTAAATAATGTTCCATCAAACAAGACAAACAACAAATACATATTCGTTTATAAAACCTAGATAACGCTAGTTATAATAATAATTAAATTGATACCTATCAAATAAAAAAACAGATAGCCAATTCTATCTGTTTTTTATCTTGTCTATTTAATTAAATTTCAGTCATATAATGTCTAAGTTCTTCTTTATTGAGTTTAGCATTTAATGCAACTAATAGACGCAATCGTGCTTTAGGACCAGTAATACCTCTAACAAACATCACGCCCATATTTTTTAATTCTACTCCTCCACCAACATAACTATATATATCTTCTGCTATGCCATTGGCACATCTTGAAACTAGAGCTATAGGAATATTCTTTTGTAAAACTTTTTCCAAACTCGGCAGTACAGCTGGAGGTAAATTTCCAGCACCAAGAGCTTCTATCACAATCCCATCGATGCTTCGTTCTGTTAATAGATCAAATAATGTTCCATCCATACCAGCATAAGCCTTAATAATAGGAATAGTTCCTTCCACTGTTGTAATTGGATAAACTTCTTCTTCGATAACATCCTTTAAAAAAATAGGTTTGTTTTTGGATAAAATACCGATTGGACCAAAAGTTGGAGCACGAAAGGTATCGACACTTGTTGTATGGGTTTTTGTGACAAATCGTGCCTCATGTATTTCATCATTCATCACAACCAACACACCTTTATCACGAGCTGATTCATGGGCAGCTGTAATAATTGCCTGCCTAAAGTTATACAACCCATCTGATCCTATTTCATTACTACTTCTCATTGCTCCTGTTAATACCATTGCTAAATTATTTTTCAATGTCAATTCCAAAAAATAGGCTGTTTCTTCTAACGTATCGGTTCCATGAGTTATCACAACACCCACAAAATTTTCTGATTGGGCTTTTACGATACGCTCTTTTAATAATAACATCTCTTTAGGGGTGATATGTGGTGAGGGTAAATTGAATACCTCTTCAACAACTAAGTCTATGTCTTTTGGTAATGGTAAAAATTTATCACCTAGTGGATGTTTATTGGATAAGCTAACCCCTACACCATCTTCTTGCGTCATGGAAATCGTTCCGCCTGTGTGTAAAACGAGTACTCTTTTCATTTCTTTCACCTCATCATTTTATAAAACCATTATAGACTTATCTTTATCATAAAACGCTAAAGGGGAATAAATTCTCATTTTTAATTCATGAATTTCTCAATTTTATCATGGTTTAGTCGAATCACTAATAGTACTATTAGATAAAATACCACAAAACATAGGAAAGGAAATTTTAAATCTGTTGTATGAAATAGTCCATTTAATAGACTCATCATAACTGGAGATAACAAAACACCTAAATTACAACCAATAAAAATAACCGATGTCGACTGATTAATATCTACGCCTTTAGCAATTTGTTCGATATGGTTAAAAATATAAGGTAAAATCCATGCCACCGGAACGCTTGAAATAAATAATCCGATAAGTAGTAAGATAAACGAATAATCAGATAAATAGACAAATAAATTAAATAAAATATTAATACCTAACGCAACATAAATGACTTTAAAATGAAATAATCGAATAACTCTTTCAAAAAGAAATCCCGCAATAATCCCTAATGCCGGCATAATAGATAGAAATAAACTAGTATTAATCGTCTCACCTTTTAACTCAATTGCTAATGATGGAAATCTGACAGCTACAGCAATTGAATTCATCACCAAACTTGAAGCAAAAATAGCTGTAAAAACAAGTGGCTTGCTTAATGAAAAAGGATTTTTTTTTCTATCTGTTTGTATCTCAACTTCTGGAACATAGTGGTAAAAAAATAACGCGATTGGCAAACTTAAAAAATAGATAAGATAAGCATTGGTCCAATTTATGGTAATAAGTAATCCCGCAACAAACGTTAAAACCATTTGACCAAGCCCTTCGATCGCGTTTCTAATCCCCAACAATTCAGAACGTTTTCTTCCACTATATAATCCATTTATAAAACTGACGGACAACGCATTATACATACCAAATCCAGCTCCTAATAATAGCCGTCCAAGAAATATCATCAGATAATTATTTGAGATAAACTTTGGTAATACTCCGCCTAGACAAACCAGTAGTAATCCAATCACCACTGTTTTTTTCATTCCTATTTTTTTTGAGATACTAGAAGATAATAGAATAAATATTATCACTGTAATACTCGGAATGGTACTAAGTAACTCTGCTTTAACTTGCGTTAATTCAAGCGATTTTTTTATAAATGGTAACGTACCATTTATCGACACCCCACTTGTCAAAATAAATGAAATCGATAAAATTGCCATGGCAGTAAAAGAATTCATTTCAACCTTTTTTTTCATCATACACTCTCCTTAGCTATCAACTCCACTATAATACCATTATTCTAATACTTCAGATAGGGATACTTTAAATTCTTCCTATTCCTTATAAAATTATTATTTTTTGTTAAATCATCTTTTTTTAGCCTTATTTTTTGTTATACTAGTCTAGTATATATAAAAATGTATTCGTAATAAAGGGGATTTCTCCATGAGAAAAAAATTACAATTTATAGATTTTAAAATTTTGATTCCATATATTGTACTAAATATTATTGGTATCATCATGATTTTTAGTGCTAGCTCTTATAAACTCAACCAGCAAGGAAAAAGTATTTTTTCTATTGCAACCAAGCAAGGGATTTTCTTTGTGATTTCGCTAATTTTAATTGCTGTTATTTATAAAACAAAATTAAAGGTTTATCAAACAGATCTTTTTCAAAAAATTATGCTTGGTCTTACATATATTTTACTCGTTGCCACCAGTGTCTTGGGTCTTGGAAAGACAATAAGTGGGGCACAAAGGTGGATTTCTATTGGTAGTTTTAGTTTTCAACCATCAGAATTTGTTATGATTTCAACTATTCTCTATTGTGCGTTTATTTTTTCAAAACGACAGGAAACCATCAATCAAGATTTTTTCAAATCTGTTATGGTCCCGACTGCCATCGTTGGTGGGATGATTTTATTAGTGTTAATTCAACCAAATGTTGGCGGTGCAGCCATTATTTTCTTCTTATTTTCTGTATTAATTCTCTCAAGTGGGATTCCTGCGGGGTATACCTTTCTAAGTTTTGGCGGGCTTGTCGTGTTTATTGGACTAGTTTGGCAAATTGTTATGTTCAATGGGGGGATGCTAATACCTGAGCGTTTTTCCCATGTATATAAACGCTTTTCTGTAATGAGTAATCCGTTCGAGGATAAGTTAAACAATGGTTTCCAATTAGTAAACTCATATTTTGCGATTTACAATGGTGGGTGGTTTGGTAAAGGGTTAGGAAAAAGTATTCAGAAAAAAGGGTTCTTACCAGTTGCTGAAACGGACTTTATTTTTTCTATCACCATGGAAGAACTCGGATTAATCGCCAGTATTATTATTTTAATGATTCTTTTCTATCTAATTCTAAGAATTTTATCCATTGGGATTCGTTCAACTAATGCCTTTAACTCTTTGGCTTGTATTGGAATTAGCACAGCAATTTTACTTCAATCATTTGTTAATCTAGGTGGGATTTTAAGTATTATGCCAATGACTGGTGTGCCATTTCCTTTCATGAGTTACGGAGGATCTAACTTAATGACATTATCCATATTAGTTGGTATTGCTCTTAATATTAGCGCCGATGAAAAACGTCATCAACTATATGAAGGACACGCTTTAGAAATACAACCTTACAAACAAATAAACATGACTAATGAGGTTTAATTCCCTCTTAGTCATGTTTATTTAATGATTATAATACATTGGCAAAACGAATTGCTGATGGTATTCGAATAATTCTGCCACATCAAGGAGTAGTTTATCGTTTCCTTTAGCAGCCATAAATTGAACGCCAATTGGTAACCCATTTTCTGCTACATAGATTGGTAAATTAATCGCAGGTTGACCTGTTAAATTAGCTAACTGCGTGTAGGGTGTCATGTGCAAGCTTTTTTCAAACATCGCATACACTAATTCTGCTAATTCATTTTTAGTCAATTCATGTGCCATCCTCATTGATTGTCGAATTTGATTACTTTGTAAATCTTCTATTATTTTAGGAGCTGTTGTTGTAGCAGATGGTGATAAAAACAAATCATATTCCTCAAATAATTCTTCCATAACTTGTGTAGCTTTATCCCATGCGTAAAAACTTTGAACATAATCTGAGGCAGATAATGTTTCGCCATACTGATATAACGTCCATGTCATTTGTTCCATATCTTCAATAGATAATTCTCGTTGCAAATGTGTTTTGAATGAAGTCATCATGGCAGATGTTTCTCCGCCATTCATTGTATAATAACTTCGAATTAACTCATCTCCATTAACCGGATAGGGAATTTCAACCACATCATGTCCTTCACTCACTAAAAATTTAATAGCTTTCTCAACTGATTGTTTGGCTGCATGTGAGACCTTATTGCCAACTGGTGAGTCATTGCAAACAGCTATTTTTAGTGTTTTTTTCTGTTTATAAAAATTTTGTGGGACTAAAAATGGTGAAATTTGTTGTGTCGGTTTTAATATCTCTAGCATCGCTCTTGCATCTCTGACTGAAACGCCCAACACAAAATTAACAGAAGCACCTTGCCAAGCACGCCACTCATCAGGTCCTGTCACTATATTCCCCCGACTTGGTTTTAGTCCTAATAATCCAGAAAAACTCGCTGGAATTCTAATAGAACCACCACCATCACTTGCGCCTGCTAATGGGATAACACCTGAAGCTATGGCTGAAGCAGCACCACCACTACTACCCCCTGCATGATAATCTTTATTCCAAGCATTTTTTGTTACGCCATAGATTAAAGGATCTGTCACATTTTTAAATCCAAATTCTGGTGCATTGGTTTTACCAAATGGAATGAATCCAGCTTCTTCTATCTGTTTCACGTAATTATCCGTTGATGACGATTGATTACCAGTCATTAACTTAGCTCCAGCAGTATTAAGCCATCCTTTTTTTTGTTGACCAATATTTTTTAATGGAAAAGGTACCCCATAAAATGGGCTTTCTTGATTAGACGTTTTTAAAGACTGTAATAGTTGATGATAGCTTTCTTCATCGAATCCAACGAAACAATTTAATTCACTATGTTTGATAACTTTACTATATGTTTCATTTAATAATTCTTCTACTGATATGTGTTTTTGTTTAATTTCATTTGCCCAAAAGGTCGCATCTTTCATCCGATAAAACTCCTTTTATTTAATAAGATACATAAAGTCTAACTATCTTGTGGCGTTTTTACTATAAAATAAGGTTAAATTATGTTAATTAAACGATTTAATCAATAATAAGAATAAAAAAAAGACAACATTGTTTTATAAAAAAAGGAGGCTCATAGCCTCCTCTTATTTTTTCTTTTTCTTTTTGTTTTTATTTTTCATTTTCTTTTTATTTTTCTTAATCATTCTATTCATAGCCATCTTACCTAATTTACCTTGTACACCACTACCCATCATATTTTCAAGTCCAGCTGGCATGTTTCCTTTAGACATTTGTTGCATCATTTTACGAGATTCATTGAATTGTTTAATCATACGGTTGACTTCAACAACTGAATTACCTGAACCTGCTGCAATACGCCTTCTACGACTTGGATTTAACAATTCTGGATTTTCTCGTTCCTCAGGTGTCATTGAGAAGACAATCGCTTTTTTACGAGCCACATCTTTTGGATCAACTTGTAATTGGTCAAGACCAGGCATGTTATTCATTCCTGGAATCATCTTGATCAAATCTTCTAATGGCCCCATGCCCATTACTTGATCAAGTTGTTCGATAAAATCATTAAAATCAAAATTATTTTCACGCATTTTTTGCGCTAATTCTTCTGCTTTTTCTTCGTCATATTCTTTTTGTGCTTTTTCAATTAAGGTTAACATGTCTCCCATACCAAGAATCCGACTAGACATTCTATCAGGATGGAATACTTCAATATCAGTTAATTTTTCACCAGTACCAATGAATTTGATTGGTTTTCCAGTAATCGCACGAATAGAAAGGGCTGCCCCACCACGAGTATCACCATCAAGTTTTGTTAACACAACCCCTGTCACATCTAGTTGTTCATCAAAACTTTGAGCTACTGTTACCGCATCTTGACCTGTCATCGCATCAACTGTTAGTAGAATATCATTAGGTTGAGCAAAATCTTTAATACGTTTTAACTCATCCATTAAAGTTTCGTCAATATGCAAACGACCTGCCGTATCAATAAACACATAATCATTTTTATTTGCTTTAGCTTGTTCTAACCCCTGGCGAACAATTTCAACTGGATCAACATCTGTTCCCATATCAAAAACTGGAATATCTAGTTGTTGACCAATGACTTTTAATTGATCCACCGCAGCAGGACGATACACGTCGGCTGCAATCAATAATGGTCTAGCTTTCTCATTTTGTTTTAAAAAGTTAGATATCTTACCTGTAAAGGTTGTTTTACCAGCCCCTTGTAAACCGACCATCATGACAATTGTCGGTATCTTAGGTGATTTATTTAACCCAACTGCCTCAGAACCTAATACTTTAGTTAGTTCCTCATCCACTACTTTAACAATTTGTTGGGTTGGATTTAACGATTCCAGAATTTCAACACCGACTGCGCGTTCTCCAACACTTTTGACAAAGCCACGAACGACTTGTAAGTTAACGTCGGCTTCAAGTAAGGCTAGACGAATCTCACGCATCATGTCCTTTACGTCTTCTTCTTTTACCGTCCCTTTTTTCTTTAATTTACTCATCGCTACTTGTAAGCGATCTGTTAAACTTTCAAAAGCCATATTTTTAAACCCCTACTCTTCTTCTATTTCTTGAATTTTATCTAATAAATCATAAATCATTTCTGTTTTTGGATAAGATTCTTTTAGCAATGATTTGATTTCATCAATCATCTCTTGTCGTACCACATAATTTGAATACAAATGTAGTTTTTTTTCATAAGTTTCTAGTAATTTTTCAGTACGTTTTATATTATCATACACAGCTTGACGACTCACATCATATTCCTCAGCTATTTCACCTAAAGAAAAGTCATCTGCATAATAAAGTTCAATATAATTCATTTGTTTTTCTGTTAAAAGAGTTGAATAAAATTCAAATAAAGCATTCATTCGATTTGTTTTTTCAATTTCCATTTTTTCCCTCCTTTAACTTAACTATCTTGGTTATAATTACTTTCACATTATATCATACTTGTATCAAGATATTTAGAGGAAAAATACATAAAAACCTTACCAGCTAAACAAACAACTCTTTTTAACAGATAAGGTAAATAGTTAACATTTTTTACTTTATTTGAGCTAAATTATTAGCAAATTCATTAATTTTTCGGATGCGATGATTAATACCTGATTTTGTTATTGGACCAGAAGGGATCATTTCCCCTAGCTCTTTTAAACTAATTTCTGGATTTTCCAGACGTATTTCTGCGACTTCCCTCAATTTTTCAGGTAATTGCTCCAATCCAACGGTTGCTTTGATTAAACGGATATTCTCAATTTGACGTTTTGCAGCATCTGCCGTTTTATTCATATTGGCATTTTCACAATTCATTAGTCGGTTAACTGAATTACGTAAATCTCGTACAATTCGAACATCTTCAAATTTTAACATAGCATTTGTCGCCCCAACTAACACTAAAAAATCGGCAATTTCTTCTGCACCTTTGAGATAAGTGATAAATCCTGTACGCCTTTCAACCACTCGTCCGTTTAATCCATAAAATTTTAACATGTCACATAGATCAACGCACTGATCTTCATACATTGAATAAATTTCTAAGTGATAACGACTTGTCTCAGGATTATTAACTGAACCACCTGCTAGAAATGCCCCTCGTAAATAAGAACGCATTTTTTGTTCGTTCCCCATGATACTATCTGAAACATGGGGATTAAACATCGCACCATCCATGATTTCTAAATCATTTAATATTTCTTTTGTTCCTTGTTTCAAACGAACGATATAAACATTATTTTTTTTTAATTTCATTTTTCGTCGCACTAACAACTCACTATTTACTTCATAATGATCTTTTAATAGTGTATAGATACGTCTAGCTATTGCAGCATTCTCAGTTTGAACATTTAATACAAATTGTCTATTAGCTAATGTTACAGACCCGTTCATTCGAATTAAAGCTGCCAATTCAGCCTTTGCATGTTCTTTATGAACTTCCAAAGTAGTCAGTTCTTTTTTAACATCCGATGCAAAAGACACTCTAAGCACCCCATTCTTTTAATATTTTACTCCAAAAACCAAACGAAACAGCTCTTCAACTACTTTGGTTCGATCATGGAAAACTCCACCATTTTTTAACTCTAAAAAGTCGGTCGATATCACACGACATCCTTCATCACGTAAGCCTTGAAAATCGTGTTTAACTTGTAATAAATACTCATCATAAACAGCTGGATCAATGTAATTTTCAGGTACTGACTCTGTATTGACCAATACGGTATCAATAAATTGTTTACCTAAATGATGATGCAATACCCGTACATGATCGGCATCAGAAAAATACTCAGTCTCGCCTTTTTGTGTCATAATGTTACAAATATATACTACTTCAGCCTCTGATTTACAAACCGCTTCACCTAGCTCTTTAATCATCAAATTAGGTAAAATACTAGTAAATAAACTACCAGGTCCTAACACAATCATATCTGCATCGCGAATACTTGAAATAACCTTTCTAGCAGGCTTGACTGGTGTGCCATCTATTGAGTTAGTGACATAAACGTAATCAATTTTCTTTCGTTCTTTGGCAATAGTACTTTCACCTGTTGCCTCTGTTCCATCAACAAATTTAGCATGTAATGTCATGGATTGCTCGCTTGCTGGATAAATATGTCCATCCACATGCATAAACTTACTTAATAACTGGATTGCTTCATAAGTACTATTTTTCATTTCAGACATTGCTGCAATAATCAAATTACCAATCGTATGATTAGCTAAGAAGTTATCTTCTTTTTTAAAACGATATTGAAAAATATCTTCATACATTTGTGGCATATCAGATAACGCCACTAAAACATTTCTTAAATCTCCTGGAGGACTCATATTAATACTCTGACGAAGAAGCCCACTACTCCCACCATCATCTGCTACTGTTACAATCGCTGTAATATCAGCACTTTGATCTCTCAAACCATGTAATATGACTGGTAAGCCTGTTCCGCCACCAATCACAACAATTTTAGGCTTCCTTATACGATATGTTTTCATGAACGATTAACTGATTCCTTACGTTTCATCATATCTCTGTGGGTAATATTTGTTTTATAGTCTTCAGAGATTTTTTTTCCTAATCTCTCAGTCAATGCTACTGAACGATGTTGTCCTCCAGTACAACCAATCGCGATAGTCAAACTCATTTTTCCTTCTTTTATATAGCCTGGTAAAATATCTAAAATCAACTCTTCATATTTCTGATAGAACGATTCCGTCATTTCAGAGTTCATAACATAATCATATACTGGCTTGTCTTTTCCATTTAATGGACGCAATTCATCAATATAATGTGGATTAGGTAAAAACCTTACATCCATCACAATATCTGCATCAATTGGTAATCCATATTTAAAACCAAAAGAAACCATTTCGACACGGAAAGTATCTGTATCATGATTTTTAAAATTTTCCATGATTTGTTCTCTTAATTCCCTAGGAGCTAGTTCAGTTGTATCAATCACTAACTGTGCCTCTCCTTTTAATTCTTCAAGCAAAGCTCTTTCTTTCTTAATTCCCTCTGTAACTAGTCCATCCATGGCAAGTGGATGAGCTCGCCTTGTCTCTTTATAACGTGAAACCAATTCTTGATCCGAGGCATCTAAAAACATGACAGTGGTATCCACTAATTTAGTATTTTCTATTTCAATTAGCATACTTTGAATTTCTTCAAAAAATGCACGTGATCTTAAGTCAATAACTAATGCAATTTTAGTGATTTTACCTGACTCTTTAATTAGTTCCCAAAACTTTGGGATTAATGTTGGTGGTAAATTATCAATACAAAAATATCCCATATCTTCAAAACTTTGTACTGCAACTGTCTTACCAGCACCACTCATTCCAGTAATGACGACTAATTGTAAACTATCAATCTGATTTTCAGTCATTTACATCACTCCTTCTCCATACTCTCTGCTCTCAATTATAACATACCTGGTGTATCATCTGTGAAAAAATAGATAAAAAAAAATAAGACAACTGTCTTATTTCTTTTTTATACATTATATTTTTAAGAATCGCCTCATAGACATCACAGAACCTATTGAACCAATCACAACACCTACGACGATGAGTAATGTATTTAATTGCCACATTAAATTACCTGGAGCAATCAAATCATAAGATGCATTAGCAATCATACTCTTTGTAAAAATAACATATACTCTCGGATAAGCAAACGTTACAAGCAAAACAGGTATCACAGATCCCAGTAGACCAATAAATGCTCCTTCTAAGAAGAATGGTCCTTTAATAAAACCATTTTTAGCTCCTACAAGACGCATAATTTGAATCTCACGTTTTCTTGAAATAATCGTGATACGAATTGTGTTAGAAATTAAAAATACTGCTACTCCTAGTAAGAAGACGGCTGCAATGGTCCCCCATAATCTTACATCTTTAGAAATCTTGAATAACTTATCGGAATTTCGTCCACCGTAATCAGCCTTTTGCACACTTGGTAAGTTAGATGCTGCCTTTTGTATATCTGGTATATCCTCTGCGTTAGAAGCTGTTAAAACATAAACATCATACAATGGATTCTCATCTTCACCGAAAAGTTTCCATGTATCCCCCAACTTATCTACTAACTTTTTGTATTCGTTTTGTTTACTAGAAAAAGTAACGTCTTTGACCCCATCAATATCTTTTAACTTTTCACCTAATTCTTTTACTTCCTTTTCAGGTGTTCCAATATCAATGAAAACGGAAACATCCACATTATCTTTTATATCATCTGCAATTTTTGCAACATTTAAAATAACACCTAGAAAAATTCCAACAAGCGTTAATGTCACGGTTACAGCACTAATAGATGCTAAAGTCATCCATCCATTTCTTTTTAAATTCTTCAATGCACTACCTATATGTCTAAAAAAATTACTAATCATCGTAGCCATAATCCCCCTCGTCTTGGTCTCTTGTGATACGGCCATTTTCAATAGCTAATACGCGATGACGAATTTTATTTACAATTGTGCTATTATGTGTGGCCATAACAACCGTTGTTCCTTGATTATTAATTCGCTCTAATAGCTCCATAATTTCCCATGAATTTTCTGGGTCTAAATTTCCTGTTGGTTCATCTGCGATAAGTACTTTTGGTGTGTTCACGATGGCTCTTGCAATTGCCACACGTTGTTGTTCCCCACCTGATAATTCATCAGGAAAAACACGAACTTTATGTTTTAACCCAACTAAATCAAGTACTTCTAGTACACGACGTTTGATTTCACGTGGTTTTTTTCCGATTACTTGCATGGCATAGGCAACATTTTCATACACTGTTTTATGTGCCAAAAGCTTGTAGTCTTGAAATACAATACCTATTTCACGACGTAAATAAGGAACATTACGATTTTTTATCGTTAATAAATCATATCCACAAACATTTAATGTTCCTTTAGTTGCGGCTTCTTCACGGTACATTAATTTGATGAAAGTTGATTTACCTGCCCCACTTGGGCCAACGACATAAACAAACTCACCTTGATTAATTGTAATGGATAAATTACGAATCGCTGTTGTCCCATTGGAGTATTTCTTTGTTACTTTCTTCATCTCTATCATAAGTTTATCTCTCCAACTTGTTATTGTTATTTTGACTAATATATAATAATCAATCCGAATACAGTATAACATGTCTTCTTTAGGATTTGATTACAAATATATATCAATTACTTATTAACTGTCAAATAAAGTATTACAACTTCCATCTTAAATAAGCGTCAATAAAACCATCTAAGTCTCCATCCATTACTGGTTGAGTATTTCCCACTTCGTAATTTGTTCGATGGTCTTTAACCATCGAGTACGGATGAAACACATAAGATCGTATTTGTGAACCCCAGCCTATTTCTAACTGCTCACCTTTAATCGCAGCTGCTTCTTGTTCTTGTTTTTCAATTTCTAATTGATATAACTTTGCTTTTAACATGCTCATCGCTTGCTCTCTATTTTTTAATTGAGAACGCTGAGCCTGACTAGATACCACAAATCCTGTTGGGATATGGGTGATTCTGACAGCTGAGTCTGTTTTATTAATATGCTGACCACCAGCTCCACTAGCACGGAATGTGTCAACTTTAATATCATCTGGTTTGACTTCAATATTAATATCATTTGTTAACTCTGGCATCACATCAACTGAACAAAAGGATGTATGACGTCTCGAGTTGGAATCAAATGGCGAAATACGAACCAATCGATGAACGCCTTTTTCAGACTTCAAATAACCATAGGCATTGTATCCTTTGATTAAAAGTGTGACACTTTTAATCCCTGCTTCATCTCCAGCTTGATAATCAACTGTTTCAACTTGAAATCCCTTTGATTCGGCCCATCTAGTATACATTCTAAGAAGCATACTTCCCCAATCTTGTGACTCTGTTCCACCTGCTCCAGGATGAAGTTCTAAAACTGCATTATTTTGATCATACTCACCATTAAGTAGTTGAGCTAATTCATACTCTTCTACAATTTGAATCGTTTTTACTAACTTTTCTTCTAATTCTTTTTGTGACTCTTCATCACCTTCTTCAGCCATTTCCAGTAAGATTTCTAATTCCTCATAAGCTTCCTCAGTTTTTTTAAAAGTATCATATTGCGATTTTAATTGATTCACTTTATCAATCACTATCTGAGCAGCTTCATTATCATCCCAAAAGCCAGGCGTAGCCATTTCGTATTCACCTTCAGCAATTTGTTCTTCTAGCGACTCTAAGTCAAAGAGACCCCCTAAAATTTGTTATTTTTGTTTCGATTTTACCTAATTCATTTTTTATATCGCTAATTTCCATTAATTATCTCCCTTTCTTTAAATAAGGGAAGCGACTCAGTTAAACTAAGTCGCTTCTTGATTTATTATGATGGTTTACCATGACAATTTTTATATTTCTTGCCACTGCCACATGGACATAAATCATTGCGTCCGATTTTTTCGTCAACACGAATCGGTTGTTTTTTCTCATCATTAGATACTTGTCCTTGCTCTAAAGTTGGCTTAACAGCATCACCTTGAGCCACTTGCTCACGTTGAACGTTTTGTCTGATTTCAGATTTCATGAATAAGCGAGTGACTTCATATTCGATCGCACCAACCATATTATTAAACATATCATATCCTTCAGTTTGATAATCAACCAATGGATTATTTTGTCCATAAGCACGTAATCCAATAGATTCTCTTAATTGATCCATCGCATCAATATGGTCTGTCCATTTTGTATCGACTACTCTTAAGATAACCACTTTTTGGAATTCTAATAACTGTTCTTCACTACTTAAAATTTCTGCTTTTTCATTATAGATAGCTTTTGCTTTGTCATAAATGAATGTTTTCATTTCCTCAGGTGTTTTACCTTCAAAATCAGATAAACTAATGGCATCTTCATGCGTAATAGCTGAACCAACAAAGTCTACTAATCCTTCAAGGTTCCAATCTTTTTTCTCACCTTGAGTATGTCCATCAACATAGCGATCCACAGTTCTCTCAACCATTCCTAATAAAACAGGCTCTAAATCAATATCTGACATGATTACTTCACGACGTTGTTTATAGATAACTTCACGTTGTTCACGCATCACATCATCATATTGTAAGACATTTTTACGTGTATCATAGTTATTTCCTTCGACACGTTTTTGGGCCGATTCAACTTGTCTAGATAACATTTTACTTTGAATGACAGCATCTTCTTCTTCTAACTTCATTCGATCTAAGAACATTTTGATTCTTTCAGAACCAAAACGTTTCATTAAATCATCCTCAAGAGATAGATAGAATTGTGACATACCTGGATCTCCTTGACGACCCGCACGTCCACGTAACTGATTATCAATACGGCGAGACTCATGACGTTCAGTCCCGATAACAGCTAATCCACCGACTTCACGTACACCAGCGCCTAAACGAATATCTGTACCACGACCAGCCATATTTGTTGCAATCGTCACAGCACCTTTTTGTCCAGCATTCATGATAATTTCTGCTTCTTTAAAGTGATTTTTCGCATTTAAAATTTGATGCGGTACTTTTGCCTTATTCAGTAAATCAGATAATAACTCTGAGGTTTCAACGGCAACTGTCCCCACTAATACTGGTTGGCCCTTTTCATGACGCTCTTTAATATCTTTCACTACTGCATGGAACTTACTTGATAGTGTTGGGTATAATAAATCCGCACGATCATCACGAATGATTGGTTTGTTTGTCGGAATTTGAATAACTTGCATGTTATAAATTTCTCTAAACTCTTCTTCTTCTGTTTTCGCTGTACCAGTCATACCAGATAATTTTTTATACATACGGAAATAGTTCTGGAATGTAATATTTGCCATTGTTTTTGTTTCATCTTCAATGTCTACGCCTTCTTTGGCTTCAATCGCTTGATGAAGACCATCTGAATAACGTCGACCATCCATGATACGACCAGTAAATTGATCAACGATTAATACTTTACCTTCTTGAACGACATAGTCAATATCACGTAACATAATATAGTTAGCACGTAATGATTGATCCACATAATGTGTTAAAGACGTATTTTCAATATCATAAAGGTTGTCAACATCAAAATATTTTTCAGCTTTCGTAATACCTTGTTCAGTCAAGCTAATTGTCTTTGACTGAACATCAATTTTATAATCTTCTTCTTCCGTTAATGTTTTGATAAAATTATCAACTCTTGTATAGTAAGCAGTTGATTTTTCAGCTTGACCAGAAATAATCAATGGTGTTCTAGCTTCATCGATTAAAATTGAATCGACCTCATCCACTACAGCAAAATTTAATGGACGTTGAACCATTTGTTCTTTATAGACAACCATGTTATCTCTTAAATAATCAAATCCTAATTCATTATTTGTTGAATAAGTAATATCACATGAGTAAGCTAAACGTTTTTCATCCGAAGATTTTGAATTAATATTTAATCCAACTGTTAGACCCAAAAAGTTATATAACTCACCCATCTCACTTGCATCACGCGTTGATAAGTACTCATTGACGGTTACAACGTGTACCCCTTCACCTGATAACGCATTTAGATAAACCGGCATAGTAGCAGTCAAGGTTTTACCTTCACCAGTTTTCATCTCTGGAATGCCACCTTCATGTAGTACGATTCCACCCATCATTTGCACTTTATATGGAAATAATCCCAGAACGCGTTTAGCTGCTTCTCTCACAACTGCAAATGCTTCAAAAAGTAAATCATCTAATGTTTCACCTTTAGCATAACGTGCTTTAAATTCCTCAGTTTTTTGTTTTAATTCTTCATCTGATAACTCTGACATTTGTGGTGCTAGTTTATCAATTTTATCAGCCATATGCCCTAAGCGTTTTAAATCTTTTTTATCATTTTCGATTAATTGTTTTAAAAAATTAGCCATGAAATTTTTCCTACCCTCTCATCCTTATTATCCTAGAAGTATTGATATCTTACATCATAAGGTCATCTTATACATTCTATCATTTGTTTATGAAAAATAAAACTCTTTAAGAAAAAAAAGGGACGATTAAGGGATATTTCCTATTAGAGATTCTAACTCTAGTACAAAAAGGATGTGAAAAGTTAAGTTTTACCTAACTGTCACGCCTCTTATGTTAATCCCCCATATAATTGGTAGTTACTACGCTGATTGCTTAGCATAATCTTCAGCTGTACGACCTGAATAATCCCTTAGAGATTTAGTCACTCCAACTTTTAGTAATTCAGCCGCAATATCTTGATAAACTTTTGAACCATCTCTTAAAGCAACAGCTTCTATTAAGGCAGTATAGCCAGAATTATTTTGATGATTAATCTCTACCTTTCCATCTTCAATTAATAATTTAACAGTTTCTAAATGCCCTTTTTCAGCAGCTGGATAACAGCATTTCCGCCAAATCGGATTATAACTCTCTTGATTTAGAGTACTATTTTCTAAAATATACGCTAAAATCTCTGTTTTACCTTGAATGTTATCTTGTTTATTAACATCCGCTTCTACATCAACTAACAGTTTTGCTATTTCAACTTGATGATGATGTGTTGCTGTAATTAAGTGTCTTAACCACGTTAAGCCTTATCATCATAATTAATGTCATCTGAAAATAAAAAAGACTACCTATTTTATAGGTAGTCTTTTAAGGTAATTGTTCGATAAAATAAAGACATAACGTCATAATTAATAAATCAGCCGTTCCACCAATGCTTAAATTTCTTTCTTTATACTCACAAATCATATCAAGATATAATTGTCTCCCTAGATTTGACTTTACTCCACCAGCAGCTAGAATATCCGTTGCGCTTTGTCTTGCTTCATCCAATATTTCTACAGTACCTGCCCGTTTTATAAGATTAGTATCTTTAGAATGTTTTAATAAAAACAATAACGTATCAATCATTCGATCATTAATATCGCCCGTTGTTTGATTAACCAAATATGGTAGTGAGTGATTAAATACGATTGAATAACCGCTGCTTGCTTCTCCACGAATGCCTGAAATACCGTAATCTAAAAATAATTTTTCTCCAATTGTCAAATCTTTCGGGTCTTTATTTTCCAATCCATCAAAATCAGCCATCAAATACCTTAACATCTCTTTTATGATTTCTTGAATATCAATTAAATCTAAATTACCAGATTGAGCAAAGGAATATCCTAAAGCAGTTATTAATACACCTAAAGAAAAAATGGCACCTTTATGCGTATTTACTTGTTGAGTCGCTTCATTCATAGACTTTTCTGCTTCTATCCCGATTGGACGTATTTTATTAAATAAACCACTTAATGGTTGATCTTTAGAATAATAAAATCCTTCTTCAAAAAAAGAATCAAAAAATGGAGTTAATACACAACTACTATTTATAAAAGTATAAATAGTCATGTCTTCATGAGCCCCAGAATCAATCGCATCTACCAAGCCAGGCTTCGGGGTACACGTCACTTCATATAATAATGCTTTTTGGGCACATTGAGATACTGCTTTTTTAGTATTAGAAAGATAATAATCAGTGTATAGCGTCACTAACTCACGTTGAATTTCTTTTAGAGTATGTTGTTTACTTCTAGCACAAACCTTAGCTTCATTTTGACAAACAAAACACTTTCTGGGGGAGAGGCTTAATGATTGTCTAGAAATATCCTGAATGTTGCTACCAACTGTAACATAAACATCCAAATCAATCATAGAGCTTAACGAAAAATTATTTTCTAACTTAATACATAATTTTTTTGCATCAATGCCACTCATTTCGATAACAAAGTACCCTTCTGGCCCGGTTGGTAAATCACGATAGGTTTCCGCAAGTAACGTTACACTACTTGCTAATAAATAGTGTTGAAGCATATTACTCGCGGAGTGAAATACCTTATTAATAGCATCATTGGATTTAATTGGTCCGGGTATGTTCATCTTTAAAGAAATTAATGTACTTTTAGGGTGACGCGCTAATAATTTTTGTTGTAAAGCTACACGTTTTTCTCGATTATCTAACGCATCTATTAAAAATATTTCTTGTCCTTTTTCAAATACATTTTTCATTAAGAGTCACACCTATTCTTTTATTTGTTTTACAACATCAATTAGTGTTCCATCACGATATTCAACTAGTGCTACAACACGATCAGTAAATTCTAAATTTTCAGGAATGCCGACAATTTTTTCAGCACGTTGTTGTAATTCTTCAATTGTAAAGACTGGAACTTTAGAATTGGCAAAAATTTCTTTTAAATCTTCACGTTTAGGATTAATAGCAATCCCTACCTCAGTAACTAAAATATCAATGCTATCTCCTGGGGTAATCACCGTTGTTACATCGTTTACAACGGTTGGTATTCTGCCACGAACAAGTGGTGCTGTAATAATTGTTAATTTAGCGTTAGCCGCATCTTGATGACCACCAATTGCTCCTCTTAACACACCATCAGAGCCTGTCATAACATTTACGTTAAACTTTGTATCAATTTCTAGTGCAGATAAAATCACAATATCTAATTGATTGACTACCGCACCTTTATTAAAGGGATCAGCATAAAATGATGCATCAATTTCTTGTTGATTTTCATACTCTGCCATCCCTAAAGCAGCACCTTTATCAAAATCTTGTACATCCAACACTTTTTCAATAAATCCTTCACTTAATAAGTCAACTGTTGGTTTAGTGATACCACCTAAAGCAAAAGAAGCTTTTATATTTTCTTTTTCCATACTTTCTTTTAAGTAACGACTAACAGCTAAAGCCGCACCACCAGTACCTGTTTGGAAAGAAAAGCCATTTTTAAAATAAGGTGATTGTGTAATCACATCATTAGTGAGTTGAGCAATTTTTAATTCCTTAGGATCTTTAGTGAAACGTGTCGCACCGGCCCCAATTTTTTCAGGATTACCAATTTCATCAACCTCCACCACATAGTCAACTTGTGTTTGTGGAATACTGATTGGTGTACATGGATATGGCACTAATGTATCCGTAATCAAGACCACGTTATCCGCATATTTTGCATCGACCATCGCATAACCTAGAGAACCAAAGACTGCTTTTCCATGAATCGCGTTTGCATTTCCGTATTCATCTGCATTTGGTACACCTAAAAAGGCGACATCTATTTTTATTTCACCTTGTTCGACTGCTCTTGCACGACCACCATGTGAACGTAAGATAACTGGATTATCCAATCCACCATGAGAAATAAACTCTCCTAACGATCCACGCATACCACTAGAAGTGATATGTGTAATAACACCTGATTTTATACACTCAACAACCATGTCATTCATTACATTAGTTAAAGAACTAGGCGCTAGAGTTAAGTCTTTAAATCCCATTTCTTTAATAACGGACATCACTTGATTGAAGACGTAATCACCTTCTCTAAAATGATGATGAAATGAAATAGTCATGCCATTTTCTAATCCAACTTTTTCAATGACGTCTTTAATACTATGAACTAATTTTGTATCTTTTTGAGAAACCACTTTGACAGTTGGGGCTTTATAATCAATGTTTTGATGATCAATTACGGTTGTTTCAAAAACAGAATAATCTGTTAAAAATTCATCTGGTATGTCACGGTTCACTTTGTTTTTCATTTAAAACTCTCCTTCATCCAAAAGTCCTGATGCTTTTGCTAGCATAATGACACGTTCAGCACGTTCAACAATTGGTTTATCAATCATTTTACCGTTTAACGAGATAACACCAGACCCTTTTTTCTTCGCTTCTTCAATCGCATAAACCACGTCTTTAGCATGTTTAATTTCTTTTTCAGTCGGTTGATACACACTGTTTACAATAGGAATTTGTCTTGGGTTAATAACTGATTTGCCATCAAAGCCTAATTGATGAATCAATCTCACTTCATTTAATAACCCTTCTTCATTATTAACATCAGAGTACACAGTATCAAACGCGGCAATGCCAGCCGCTCTTGCTGCATGTAAAATCATACTACGAGCAAAAAATAACTCTTTTCCATCTGGATAACGTCTGGTTTTCATATTTGTCACATAATCTTCTGCCCCAATTGCGATACCAATTAGACGATTGCTTGCAACAGCAATAGCCGGTGCATTCAATACCCCTTTAGCTCCTTCAATTGCTGCCATCATTTTAGTTGTTCCCACTGGAATGCCAAAAAAGTTTTCTGCTTCTTCAATGACGTTTTCTACTTCAACAATATCTTCTACGGTTTCTGTTTTAGGAAGTCTAATAACATCTACTCCAGCTTTCACTACAGCAAAAATATCTGCTCGACCAAATTCTGAATGTAAATCATTGATACGAACTACTAATTCAGTATCACCATAATCGACTGTTTGTAACGCTTCAAACACAAGTAATCTTGCAACATCCTTTTCTGTCATAGATACAGCATCTTCTAAGTCAAACATAATCGAATCGGCTCCATAAATCCCGGCATCTTTAATCATGCTAGGATTATTTCCTGGCACAAACATCATTGTTCTTCTTAATCTTTCCATTAGATTAGCGCCTCCCAATTTAGCTCATGATCTTTTTCAATAGCACGTTGAATGGCTGCTTCTGTGCGTGCTTTAATAGTACAATCCAACGCTCCTTTATCAACTGCTTTAACTGTCGCATTTTTTATACCATATTTGTCAAATGTTTCTAAAATAACAGTTTTAATTTGTTTACCAAATTGTTCAATAACTTGACTTTCTAAATCAAGTTCAATGCCATTTTCACCAGTTGATACCATAATTTGAATATCACTAGATTCAAGTGTTCCAGCAATTGCTGTTTTTTTAATATCCATAATTCTCTTCCTTTTCTTTAATTATTATCCAACCGTTTCTGTAATTCGGTTAAATGTTCGCTAATAAAACGATATGTTGTTATGGGGACCAGTTGTCTAATTAACTCTAAGTCTCCAAATCGAATACACTCTCTAACTTTTGTTGCCGAGATAACTTGATGATGATCAATCGCTTTTCTTGGAATAATCTCTACTTCTATTTCTGGTGGCAAATAAGTTAGTAACGCGTTATTATAGCGCTTAGTTATATCAGATAATGGCTCTTCTCCTAAAAATCGTTTGGTAATATGTAAAGTTTTCGCGATATATTCCTTAAACAATAAGGCATCTAACTGTGTTTGATAAGAAATTACCTCTTCTTGATTTTTTAAAAAATAAGAAGGAAAAGTAGCTAAACTAACCATATATTCTCCGCCTTGACATACAATAACGCGTTTCAAGTGTTCAACCCCCTGACACACCAACTGATATCTTTCTTCTGATGTAAACAGCGACTGATTTGCACTTACGACAAAAACATAAACATAGTCACTCTTCTTCAGTGCTTCTTCTACCAGATAAAGATGTCCCTTAGTAAATGGATTGGCATTCATCACTATTGCTGAAATCGTATAATCGCCCTTTACCAAAGGTAGTTGTGATAAAAAGATATTAATCGATTGATCTCCTTTTTCTAAGAAAACTCCATATTCAGTCGTCATGATGTTAGAAAAACCTAAATATTGAAAAGATTTAGCATAATCTAATTTTGTAAAAACCAATACATGAAACACCCCTTGACTAGCTAATACGTTAATAGCATGAGAAACCAACATATTAAACAACTTTCCATTTTCACGATACCTTTCATCAATGACTAAATATTTCAATACATTTGATGCAATAGAAATTGTCGCAATTAATCCTTGATTATCATAAATTCCAAAAGTCTGATCAAGAAGTAAAACATCTTTATCTGTAATAGAAAAGATATCATGGTGATATAACAGACTTTCCCACTGTTGACGTGTCTTTTTATCTTTTAAAAATAGAGTCGTAATTTTTAATGCATCACTCATGATAATCTCTCCTTATACTAACTATCTAAACGAATAAACTCATTAAAAATATGGCGACTGTTACCATCATAGCCCCACCTAAACGTACTGAAACTTGAGCAAATGGCATCAATTCCATACGATCACCCGCTGCTAAAATAGCTAAAGCTCCTGTACCACCTTGTCCACTACAACAAGAAACAGCAATGGCTGTATCAACAGGATACATACCTAACGCTTTTCCAACAAAGTAAGCAGTTAATACGATTGAAAGAACTGTGGCAAAAATGGTAATTAACATAGGAACATGTGTAAAGACTTTAACTAAAGAACCCCAAGGAGTCATTGCAACCCCAACACCAAATAGTAGTGGAGGAGTAATGCCTTTAACAGTAAGAGAGTAAAGTGAATGCCCACCATTTTCAATATCCTTTGGAATCCATCCTAACATTTTAGCAACCATAACAGCGACTAATAATACAATTGGAGCAGGTAAATGAATCACATGATTAACCCAAACACCTAATAGATATAATGTAATAGCAAGAACACCTGTGACTAACATTTTTTCAATATCAACGTCGACTTTTCCACCTTTTAAGTTATCTAAGTGTTCATCATCACCATCAATCAATTGTCCATTACCAGTTAATTCTGGACGTTTTTCACCAAGTTTTTTTAATAATCCAGCAAAAATAACCGCCACTAAACTACCTAACATGACACATGGTAAAATTGAAGCAAAAATATCTGCTTGTTGTGTTGCAATAAGTCCTGCGTATCCAATTGATAAAGGTAATGCTCCCTCACCAACTCCACCAGCCATGATTGGTGCTACTACAAAGAAAAATGCTTCAAACGCTGATAAACCTAGTAACATACCAACTCCTGTTCCAACCAATGCACCAACAATATCACAAATAATCAAGATTAAAATAATTCTAGAACTAGCCTTTAATAATGTCTTACGATTCATTGAACAAATACTACCGACGATTAATAAAGCGATAAAGAAAGATAAAAAGTTATTATTTTTCATAAATGCTGTTACTGTTTCGACAGAAGATTCAGGAAGCCAAGATTTATATACTAAAAAGGATGGCAAGAACGTTACAACTAATACTTTCCCCCCTAATGAGTTTAAAATAGGGATATGCTTTCCAACTTCTTCTAAGATAAAAGAAAATAATGTCATCACACCAATGGCACCCATCATGTCATTTGGCATAATTTTATTCACTGTTAGTAATAAATAAACGACAACTAAAATAAGGTAGATTGGTAATGGGATAAATCCAATTTTTAATTTTGTCACTTTTTCAAAAAAAGGTTGTTGTTGTTTTTCTTCCATTTTTTATTCCTCTTCTCTTTTTAATTAAAAAAATTAACGACAGCTCGTTTAATGGCTGGAACAACTCTTGTTTCAAATACATTTGGAATAAAATAATCCTCAGTTGGATTTTCTACTAAATCAGCTAATGTCTTAGCAACGTGTAATTGTAACTGTTCGTCAACAGATTTAGCTTTCGCTTCTAAAAGTCCTGCAAATAACCCAGGAAAGGCTAATACATTATTCACTTGATTAGGGTAGTCTGAACTTCCAGTCGCAACTAGTTTCGCTCCTCCTTCCTTGGCTTCTTCAGGAGTCACCTCTGGAACAGGGTTAGCTAATGCAAAAATAATCGGATTATCATTCATCGTACGAATCATCTCTTTTGTTAAGAGGTTCCCCGTTGATAACCCAATAAACACATCTTGATCTACAATTGCCTCTGATAAATCACCAGATTCTCTTTTGTTAAATAATGATAATAAGTGCTTCTGATAAGGGTTCAATTGAGCTGATGATTTTGTTAAGATGCCTTCTTTATCCACTAATGTCACATGAGTCACGCCAGCTGCTGCAAGTAACTTAGCTGTTGCAACACCTGATGCCCCAACACCATTTAACACAATCTTTAAATCAGATAATTTTCGGTGACTGGCTTTTGCCGCGTTAATCAGTCCAGCTAATACAACAATGGCTGTTCCTTCTTGATCATCATGATAGACAGGTATATCTAATAGCTCCTTTAACTTGTCTTCTATTTCAAAACATCTTGGAGCTTGAATATCTTCTAAATGTATTCCCGCAAAACTATGAGACATATTTTTAATTGTTTCAACAAATACATCAATTTCTACCTGATCAATTGCCATTGGAATAGCATCAACATTAGCAAACGTTTTATATAAAAGAGATTTACCTTCAACAATGGGCAATCCAGCTTGTGGCCCAACATTTCCAAGACCTAATACAGCAGAACCATCAGAAATGACTGCAACTAACTTTCCACTGATTGTGTATTCTCTAGCCAATTCATTGTGTTTTTCAATGAGTTTACTCAGTTCAGCCACACCTGGCGTATAAGCCTTAGCTAAATCTATGCCGTTTTTTACAGGTAATTCTGATTGTACACTTAAAACACCAATATGTTCATGATGCAATTCTAGAATTTCATTATTCAAAATTCTCAGCTCCTTTTTATATTTTTATAAACACATTATACATTTTATTTTAAAAATTGTAAATAATTATTATAGTTTTTAAAAAATGTAAATAGTTTTGTTTGTTTTTTTAATATTTTCAAAAAAAATAGTCATATACTTTCATTTTTCAGAAAGAATACACTTGAAAAATTTGGTATAATAAAAGAAATAATAAGTCAAGGAGCTTTACTATGGAAAAAAATGATATCAATCAACTCATGATTAATTTAGCAAAAGACTACTATATTGAAGATATTCCCATCACAACTCTGACCAATAAATATGAATTAAGTCGATACAAAATATTAAAATATCTAAATGATGCCAAAGAGCAAGGAATCATTACCATCAACATACAAGCTCCTTATGAGCGAAATTATGAACTAGAGAGATTATTAGGTTCTATGTTTGATACTTCTTTTTTTATCCTCAAAGAAAGTGAAGATCTGACAAACTCCAATTACTATTTTTGGAAATTTTCAGCTGAAATTATCGAAGATTACATCGTCCAAGCAAATGTTGTCTCTCTATCCTGGGGTGATTCCATCTATCAAATTATTGAACAATTTAAACCCGCTATTACCGAAAATTTAGTTTTCACACAATTTGTTGGTGAGATAGGAAAATACCATTCTTTAGCAGGCTCTATGAGATTAGTTCAAAAAGCTGCTTCAAAATTTGAAGCAAATTACTTAACACTCACAGCCCCGCTTTATATCATTAATAACCAAGCAAGAGAACTTCTTGCACTGGAACCTTTACTGCAAAAAACGTTAGTTACGGCAGAAAAATCCGATGTCATTTTAACTGCTGTCGCAACACCTGCTTCTATCACGAGTGTTGATTCATGGAACCAAAATAAACATTTACTTTTTGGTGACTCTTTTAATCAAACATGTGGATTCGCTTATGGTAGACCTTTTGACGGGTACGGAAATATTCTAAATTTAGAAAATGATAAAACATTTGGTCTGTCACTTGAACAAATATTCAAAATACCAAAAAGAGTCTGTGTTAACAATAATAGGTTTAAAACTGGTGCTCTAATTGGCGCATTAAGAGGAAACTTCTTTACCCATATGTTTCTAAATGAGAAAAGTGCGCTTAGTATCCTTGACCAATTAGAACAATAACTACTATGTATTGTGCTATTAATTTTCTTTTGTTGTAAAAAACTTAATTAAAATTCATAAAATATTAAATAATTATTTAATATTTATATTATAACACTTAAATAGATATTTTGTATTTAAAAGTGTTTTTAATTTATAAAAATCTTTCTTTTTAATCTAAATATTATAATAAAGAAATTTATTACGGACAAAAAGCAACAGTTTTTTATAATGACTATAAAAAACTGTTGCTTTTAATATTTATTGATCTATCCATTTTATATACTAAAAAGTTTTAAATTAATTATTGCCATACCTAAAAACTAAAACTTAGCCTTTGTCTGCTAAACATTTATCTTATAAATTCATCACTCACCACACGCCACTCATCTTCCGAGTACGGTGAGCCTTGTTGCAATTTACCATCTTTCGTCACACGGAAAACAGAAGATAATGTTTTATAGGTATGTGCTGGATTCCAAGTATAAAGAGATACTCGAATCATCCCTTCATTATCCGTTTCTGACTGAAGTCCAATATCTTCAAAATTTATTGGCTCAGTAGCTGATGAAGAAAGATAATCTTTCACCCAAGTCTCTGCTTCACTAGTTGTTATTTGTTGAGTTTGCTTAGATATTTTGGGCTTTACTTCAACATTAGTTGTGTCCATATATTTATCTGATATCACTTCCCAACCAGTGACATCACCTTTTCCTAAATAATAACCAGATATTTCTAGTTGTCCATTTTCGTTAACCCTAAACACGCAGTACTTATCCACTTGCTTATTTTCTGGTGGCAACACATCAATGTACACTAGCCGATCCTTTTCATCACTACGTATGGTTAAACGATAATCTTGTAAGTCAGGAAAATTTTCGAAACGTTTTTCCCATACAGCACTTACCCACCGTTTCATCTGATCCATTGTTAAATTCGTTTCATCAAGCATACTCGATTCCGTTGTTGTTTCTATTTTTGTTGAGTCTACTTCTGATGTACTTTGAGACGTTTGTATAGCTGCTACATTAGATGATGGCATTGTTTTTTTAGATTCATTTTTTTTAATACCAATTATCATACCTACAATCATAATTACTAGCAATCCACCAATGAATAATAATCTTTTTTTCCTTTTCTCTGCTTTTTCTAAATCAATAAGCATCTCTTGTAATACTGATTTTATCGTTTCATCCGTTGTATTTGCTATTTCAAATTGAATCATATATTTTTTATTTTTATTATTCTGTTGACTTAACTCTTCCAACAAATGATTTAAGTGCTCTTTACTGTTTACCATGTCATCCTCCAAAACTAAATAATCCTATAAAAAGTATAACATAAAGACAAATTATGTTATTCAAATAATTGTAAAAGTGTTTATTATTTAGTTATTTATTATTAATAAAAGTAAGAGGAAATAATATTCTTATAAAACATAAAAAAGATGATGCAATTAAAAGATTACTCCTAATCGCATGATCTAACAATAAACATCACTATAACCTATTTAAAATAGATTCCTAAAGGTTACTTTTCAAATCCAGATAAATCAATGATATTATCTCCTATAAATACTTTCTTTGCTCGATTAGCAATAGCCTTGGTTGTGACATAATCGATGGTACCACCAACTCCTGCTCCTACTACTGGAACTGCCTTAGTTAAGTTAATAGTTCCTTTTGTTCCGGCTTTTGTAATAAACCGATAGCCTATTTTCTGGTTAATCGCTGTTAATGTTTTCCCTGGTATTTTGTTAATCACATTAAGACTAACTTTATTTGCTACTTGAACGCTACCTTGTTTTAATACATCTGTCATAGCTTTTTTTACCATACAACCATAAACGAATGTCTGAACCTCATCATCATTTAAGTCATATCCTCTTATAATCGCAATTGCTGCAACCATTCGCATTTGAACATACAATACTGACGTAATATTCGCTGGAAGTGTCACTGGCATAGTAATGAACCCACCAAAGCTTGTAACAAATCCATTAAAGGTATTTTTGCTCAATTGATTTTGTATTAATTTATCGATTGCTTTGTCTGTATAGCCATACTTTTTTGTGTAATCTCTAGCTAACTCTTCCACTGGTTTTGAAACTTTTGGGACACCATTCAAGCATTTAGTGTATAAACTATCTAAAATTTGTACTCCTTTATTGGCTTCTTCATTCTTTTCCATGACACACTTCCTTTTCCTATCAGCTCAACCCACTTGCCATTAATTCTGCTTGTTCAACAATTCGTTCAACAGCCATTTTTTGTAAATCGGGTGAATAGCCATATTTTTTTATAACCGTCTGACAGCTAATCGCATCTTTTCACGTGTACTATCTTTGACATTCCAATCAACACTCATATTTTCTTTAATCGTCTTAGTCAATTCATGTGCAATCGCTTTTAACTCATCATCACCAAGTACTTCTTTCAATATCCCCAATATATTTTATTATAAAAAAGATAGATTTTACCACCTCATCCTTCCTAACTATTTTTTAATTCAATATATCTAGATACATCTTTATATATATCATCTAATACCTTACTAATACTTACCTTTAAATCTTTAATTAGGTTATCTCTATTTTCTTCCTCGATAGTTAAATCCTCAATAAATTTTTTACTAACCAATTTTATTTTCCAATTACCAATACTCTTCCATCGCCAATTTGGTTTTAAATTTTCGATTCCTTGTTTTTTAAAAAAATCTTCTAATTCTTTTCTTCTCTCTAAATCTACATCTCCTGTAAAAGCTAATTTAATCTTACCTGATGATTGTTCACTTTTATTATTAATCTCAAATGCGTAAGGTTTATGACAACCCCATCCTCCCGGTTGATCTTCTGGTAATTTAGGAAAAACGTTAGTTAGTTCTTCTAATTCAAAACGAATCAGAGTTTTTCCAGAGAAAGGTGGGTCAAATAATACTTTTCCTTCTTTAGCAAGCTCAGTCAAAGCCTCAACATATAGTTCATTCATTATCGTTAAATTATCAGGTCTATTTTCAAAAATTAAATCTAACGCCTCTTTATGTTCCGAATAAATCCTCTGACAAATTTTTTGTAATTCTTCGTCCATTAATATATCTCTCCTCAACATATCGATATAATCATTGATTATGATATCAACTTTTGATTCGCTTCGTTTTAAAAATTGTCTTCTTTCTAAAATTCTCAATACATCTAAATAAGAAACAATCTTCCATTAATCATTAGATGGTTCAATGCCCTTTGGAGTCAAAAATACAAATATATTCTTATAATCAGGATAGTTTTTCTCTACATAATTTTGATACTTTTTTAATTGGTTTGTTGATTCTGAAGCATCTATTTTATTTTCAATACACACTACTAATTTATTGCTATCTGATACTAACAAAAGGTCAATATTTCCCTTCTCTCTATATATTAACGTATCATTATAATTAGATAATGCCACATCAAAATAAGAAACATCCGTATTCTTTGTCATCCCACTAGTTAAAGATGTTTTCAAAAAATCTTTTATAAAATCGTCAGCATATCCGTGATTTTCTTTTGGATTAAATAAAAAGGATAAAAAATTACTATGTCGTATTTCATTTCTAGATAATTTCAATATACTAAAAATATTAGTGAGATTAATCCACTTATATAATTCATCTTCAATAAAGTCGAGGTCTTCAACTAATGATTGTAACTTTATTTTCATATGACTATGATTTTCCAATTTTTTATCTCCTTTATGATAAGCATATTTAAAACTGTTCCTTTTATTATATATAACTAGTTACACAAAAAAACACCCTCCAGTTTCCTAGAGGGTGCTCTACGTCCGAACAGTTTTAATTCCATTAGAATAAGCTATATTTAATCGTTAATTATTTGTTTTTTAAGTTGTAGAAAGATTTCAAACCTTTGTATTCAGCAACTTCGCCTAATTGGTCTTCAATACGTAATAATTGGTTGTATTTAGCAATACGGTCAGTACGAGAAAGAGAACCAGTTTTGATTTGTCCAGCGTTTGTTGCAACTGCGATGTCAGCAATTGTTGAATCTTCAGTTTCACCAGAACGGTGAGATACAACAGCTGTAAATCCAGCTTCTTTAGCCATTTCGATAGCATCAAATGTTTCTGTTAATGTACCAATTTGGTTAACTTTGATTAAGATTGAGTTACTTACGCCCATTTCAATACCACGAGAAAGGATTTCAGTGTTTGTAACGAATAAATCGTCACCAACTAATTGAACTTTTTCGCCTAAGCGTTCAGTCAATAGTTTCCAACCATCCCAATCGTTTTCATCCATACCATCTTCAATAGTAATGATTGGGTATTTGTTAACTAATTCTTCTAAGTAATCTACTTGTTCAGCAGCAGTACGTTTTGCAGCACCTTCGCCTTCAAATTTAGTATAGTCATATACGCCATTTTCGTAGAATTCTGATGAAGCACAGTCAAATCCAATCATGATGTCTTTTCCTGGTACAAATCCTGCAGCTTTGATTGCTTCTAAGATTGTTTCAACACCGTCTTCAGTTCCTTCAAAACGAGGTGCAAATCCACCTTCATCACCAACAGAAGTTTCTAATCCACGAGATTTTAAGATTTTAGCTAATGCGTGGAATACTTCAGCACCCCAACGTAAAGCTTCTTTAAATGTAGGAGCTCCTACAGGGACAATCATAAATTCTTGGAATGCGATTGGTGCATCAGAGTGAGAACCACCATTAATGATGTTCATCATTGGAGTAGGTAATACTTTAGTATTAAATCCTCCTAAGTAATGGTATAAAGGTACTTCTAAGTAATCAGCTGCAGCGCGAGCACATGCAATTGACACACCTAAAATAGCGTTAGCTCCTAATTTACCTTTGTTTGGAGTTCCATCTAATTCGATCATACGACGGTCAATAGCCATTTGGTCTCTTACGTCATATCCAATTAATTCTTCTGCGATGATGTTATTTACGTTATCAACAGCTTTTAAAACACCTTTACCTAAATAACGAGATTTATCTCCATCACGTAATTCAACAGCTTCGTGTTCACCAGTTGATGCACCAGAAGGCACCATACCGCGACCAAAAGCACCACTTTCTGTGTAAACTTCTACTTCAATAGTTGGGTTACCACGTGAATCTAAGACTTCGCGAGCATAAATATCTGTAATAATTGACATTAACATTTCTCTCCTTTAGGAATATCGTTTTTATAGCTACGGAAGGAATCTTCCATAAACATTGTACCATTTTCACGACTACTTTCAAATAAAAGCACGTGAATTATTTAATTAATGACTCACCTGTCATCTCTTCAGGTTTTTCAATACCTAATAAGTCTAACATTGTAGGAGCCACATCTGCCAAGCGGCCACCATCTCTAAGAGTTACGCCAGCTTTTGTCACAATGACAGGAACTGGAACAGTTGTATGAGCTGTATGTGGGTTTCCTTCTGGTGTTGTCATTGTTTCTGAGTTACCATGGTCAGCAAAAATGATTGCTGCGCCACCTTTAGCGATAATCGCATCTACTACTTTACCTAAACATTCATCCACAGCTTCAATTGCTTTGATTGCTGCTTCTAAAATACCTGAATGACCTACCATATCAGGGTTAGCAAAGTTTAAGATAATCGCATCATGTTTGTCTGCTTTAATATCTGCAAGTAATGCATCTGTGACTTCATAAGCACTCATTTCAGGTTTCAAGTCATATGTTTCAACTTTAGGTGAGTTGATTAAAATACGACTTTCACCTGGAAATTCTTCGTTACGTCCACCATTCATGAAGAATGTTACATGAGGGTATTTTTCAGTTTCAGCAATTCTTAATTGTTTTAAGCCTGCATCTGATAATACTTCCCCTATCACATTTTTCATTTCAATTGGTGGAAATGCTACTTCTGCTACAATGCTTGGATTATATAAAGTCATTGTCACAAATTTAACATTTTCAGGATGATTTTTACGTTCAAAGTGTTTCCACTCTTTATCAGTGAAAGCATTTGATAATTGAATCGCACGATCTGGTCTAAAGTTAAAGAAAATAACAGAGTCATTGTCTTTTACTTGTCCGACTGGTTTGCCGTTTTCTTCAATCACAACTGGCACTAAGAACTCATCATTTACTTTATTGTCATAAGATTCTTGGATAGCTTGTAATGGATCAGTCGCTTTCACGCCGATACCATCAACAATTGCTTCATAAGCTTTTGCTACACGTTCCCAACGTTTATCTCTATCCATTGCATAGAAACGTCCAGAAACTGTCGCAACTTTTCCGTAATCTAATTCTTTCATCACTTTAAGCAATTCTTCCATATAGCCATAAGCTGAAGTTGGTGCTACGTCACGACCATCTAAGAAAGCATGTACGTAAGTTTCTTTTACGCCGCTATCTTTTGCCATTTTTAAAAGGGCATATAAATGGTTTTGATGACTATGAACCCCACCATCAGATAATAGACCAAATAAATGAAGCGCAGAATCATTGTCTAACGCATGTTGAATCCCGTTATTTAGGGCAACATTTGTTTGAAACTCTTTGTCTTCGATTGCTTTGTCGATACGAGTTAAACTTTGATAAACTATACGGCCCGCACCAATATTAGTGTGTCCAACTTCAGAGTTTCCCATTTGACCATCAGGTAATCCTACATCTAAACCAGATGCTTTTAATGTGTTGTGAGGATAGTTATTCCAATAACGATCAAAGTTAGGTGTGTTCGCTTGTGCAACAGCATTACCTGTAACTTCATCACGTTTACCATAACCATCTAATATAATAATTGCTACTGGTGCTTTTTCCATATTAGTTTAATGCCTCCAATAATGCTAAGAATGAATCAGGTTGTAAGCTTGCGCCACCTACAAGTGCGCCGTCAACATTTTCTTTAGCCATGTATTCAGCGATATTTTCAGGTTTAACTGATCCACCATATTGAATACGAACTTTTCCAGCTACGTCATCGGAATAAAGATCTGCCACTGTTTGACGAACAACGCCACAGATATCATCAGCGATTGTTGCATCAGCAGATTTACCAGTTCCAATAGCCCAGATTGGTTCATAAGCAATAACTAAGTTAGATACTTGGTCCGCTGTTAACCCTTCTAATGCTGCTGTAATTTGTCCTTTAATCCATTCAGCAGTTTTACCTGCTTCATAAGTTTCTAAAGATTCACCACAACATACGATTGGCGTCATGTTGTGTGCGATGATTGCTTTTGCTTTTTTATTGATATCTTCGTCTGTTTCGTGGAAATACTCACGACGTTCAGAGTGACCAATAATCACATAGTCAATACCTAAATCTTCTAGAGCTGCTGGAGATGTTTCACCAGTAAATGCTCCATTGTCTTCAAAGTAACAGTTTTGTGCAGCAATTTTTAAATCAGTTCCTTTAGCAATATCAACTAAATCTGTTAAAAATAAAGTTGGTGCGCCAATAACTGAATCCACCACATCGTTACTAGGGATTTTATTTTTTACTGCTTCAGCGAACTCACGAGCTTCTGAAACAGTTTTATTCATTTTCCAGTTTCCTGCAATAATTGGTTTACGCATGTTCTCGACTCCTTATTAGTCTTATTTATCTGAAATAGATTCTACACCTGGTAATTTTTTACCTTCAAGGTATTCAAGTGATGCTCCACCACCTGTTGAGATATGTGTAAATTTATCAGCAAAACCTAATTGGATTGCAGCAGCTGCTGAATCTCCACCACCAATAATAGTAGTAGCATCTTTTAAGTTTGCGATAGCTTCACAGACACCAATTGTCCCTTTAGCAAATGTAGGTAATTCAAAGACTCCCATTGGACCATTCCATACAACTGTTTTAGCACCTTGTAATTCTTTAGTGAATAATTTAATTGTTTTTGGACCAATATCTAATCCTTCTAAGTTATCTGGAATATTATTTTCATGAATTTCAGTTGGCGCATCATTATCGAAGTCTGCTGCACAAACAGTATCCACTGGTAAAATAATTTTTCCAGCTGCTTTTTCAAGTAATTCTTTAGCTAAATCAACTTTATCTGGTTCACAAATTGATTTACCGATATTTTTGCCTTGAGCTTTGTAGAATGTATAAGTCATCCCACCACCAATTAAAATTTTATCAGCTTTCTCAATTAAATTTTCGATAACACCAATTTTATCAGACACTTTTGCTCCACCTAAAATAGCCACAAATGGACGTTTAGGTTCATCAACAGCGCCACCGATAAATTTGATTTCTTTTTCCATTAAGTAACCTGCAGCTGAAGGTAAGTTAGATGCAATACCAACATTTGAAGCATGAGCTCTATGAGCTGTACCAAATGCATCATTTACATAAACATCACCTAAAGAAGCCCAATATTTACCTAATTCTGGATCATTTTTGCTTTCTTTTTTACCATCAATATCTTCAAAGCGAGTGTTTTCAACAACCAACACATCTCCATCTTTCATTTCACTGATAGCTTTTTCAAGTTCAGCTCCACGTGTTTGGGGAACGAAAGAAACTGGTTTGTCTAGTAATTCTGATAGGCGAGCAGCAACTGGTTGTAATGATTTACCTTCTTTATCCTCTTCAGTTTTTACACGACCTAAATGAGAGAAAAGAATTGCTTTTCCACCATGTTCAATAACATAATTAATTGTTGGTAAAGCAGCAATTATACGGTTATCATTTGTAATTTCTCCATCTTTAATAGGGACATTAAAATCAACACGTATTAAGACTTTTTTACCATTTAATTCTAAATCTTCAACTGTTCTTTTTGCCATGCTTGTTGACGCCTCCTTATGAATTAACAAAAAAAGCGAGAAAGCGCGATAGCTTCCCCGCTTCGATAATCTTGATAGGGTGTATTAAATTAAGCTAATGATGCAAAGTATTGTAAAGTACGAACTAATTGAGCAGTGTATGACATTTCGTTATCATACCAAGAAACAGTTTTAACTAATTGTTTGTCGCCAACTGTCATTACTTTAGTTTGAGTTGCATCAAATAATGATCCGTAAGTCATACCAACGATATCAGAAGATACGATTGGGTCGATTGTATAACCGTAAGATTCGTTAGCAGCTTTTTCCATTGCTTCGTTAACTTCTTCAACAGTAACTTGTTTGTCTAAAACTGTTACTAATTCAGTTAAAGAACCAGTTGCAACAGGAACACGTTGAGCAGCTCCGTCTAATTTTCCATTTAATTCTGGAATAACTAAACCAATTGCTTTAGCAGCACCAGTTGTATTAGGTACGATGTTTTCAGCAGCTGCACGGGCACGACGGAAATCACCTTTTGGATGTGGTCCATCTAATGTCATTTGGTCACCAGTGTATGCGTGAATTGTTGTCATTAATCCTTCAACAATACCAAAGTTTTTATTTAAAGCGTCTGCCATTGGAGCAAGACAGTTTGTTGTACATGAAGCTCCAGAAATAACTGTTTCTTTACCAGTTAAGATTTCATGGTTAGTGTTATAAACGATTGTTGGAACGTCATTTCCACCAGGAGCAGAGATAACAACACGTTTAGCACCAGCTTGTAAATGTAATTCTGCTTTTTCTTTAGATGTAAAGAATCCAGTACATTCTAAAACGATGTCTACGCCTAATTCTCCCCATGGTAATTCAGCTGGGTTAGCGTTAGCAGTTACTTTAACTTCTTTTCCGTTTACTTTGAAAAATCCATCATGAACTTCAACGTCACCATTGAAACGTCCTTGAGTTGTATCATATTTTAATAAATGAGCTAACATTTGTGCATCTGTTAAGTCGTTGATTGCTACAACTTCTAATCCTTCAACTTCTTGAATACGGCGGAATGCTAAGCGTCCGATACGTCCAAAACCATTAATACCTACTTTAACTGTCATGTGAGATTTCCTCCTTTAGAAAATCGAAAAAATTTATTTATTTTAAAGAGTCTCCTCTTTTAAAATCTGTTTTGCTGCTCCCTCATCTGTGAGTAACCACGTCTGCTTAGGGGCATTTTTGATGTATGCCTCTATTGCCTTAGCTTTTGTTTTACCACCTGCTACAGCAATAACATACGGTATTTTTTGAAGATCTTTCATTTGAAGACCGATTCGAGGTATTTTATAGACGACCTCTCCGTCTTTATCAAAGAAATACCCGAATGACTCAGCAACAGCTCCATTGTTAGAAAGCATTGCTAAATCACTTGCACTCATATTACGACGTTTTGCCATATGCAGTGCTCGTCCAATACTGTGAATCACAACATTTGATCTAGATATCAACTCTAATACTCGTTGGACGGTAGGCTCGTGAAGTAATAACTCATATGTTTCCGAACTAACTTGCTCTGGAACATACAATACTTTAAACTCACCACCAGTTTGTTCTGCCATTGTGGCACTTATTGAATTAGCTTGAGTTTGAATGGTTTCACCAATTCCTCCTCTTGCTGGAACAAAAATATTATGTCTTTCTGGTGTCTCTAATTTGTACATGCATCGACTAACTGTTGCCATTGTTGTCCCACCCATAACGGCAATAATATTTTCACCATCAGGTAAACGTGTTGAAAGAATATCAGAGATAACCTCGCCAAACTTTTCTAACACTTTGCTTTCAGCATCACTATCGCCAGGCGTAATCAAACACCTCTCAATACCAAGCTTACTTGCTAATTTTTTTTCAAGGACGCGATTGCCCGTTTGCTCTGCCATGACTATTTCTAAATCACTATAAAGACTTAATCCTTTTTCACTAAGCGACATTCCAATTTTAGACACATCAATCAAATTCAATTGTTTTAATACTTCTGTTTCACTTCGAAGTATTCGTTCAGTTAAATTTACCTTTTCAGATAATTTTCTACGTCCAACTGGTTGATTCCAATAAATGTTTCGCATAATACGAAATCGTTGTTCAATCACTTGAATCATGTCAGGAGCAATCTGTTCAATAATATCAAAATCATTGCTCATAGATAATACTCCTCAACTCAAGGGACAATTTCAGTCCAACATAGACTTTTTTTGACCCACGTATTGTATTTTGATAGGGTTGAGTCAAAATAACTTTTATTTTGTCCAACCCTTACACGCTTATAATAACAAGTCTTGGTGAATAATACAAGTCTGATACTCAAACTTTCTCTTAATTATCAAATCTTTTTCGCATAGAAGATGACTGAATTCCTAATTCCTCACGGTATTTAGCGACTGTTCTTCGAGAAATTTGAATATTTTTTTCTTTTAATAAATCAACAATTTTTTGATCAGATAATGGTTTGGCTTTATTTTCTTCTTTAATAATTATTTCAATTAACTGTTTAACATTATTTGTACCAATCACTTCGTTTGAATTTTTTTGTTCTAATCCTGTTGAAAAAAAACTTCTTAGTTCAAATACACCAAAATCTGTTGTTAAATATTTTCCATTAACAGCTCGACTAATAGTTGATTCATGAAGCGATAGTTCCTCTGCCACACTTTTCAACTTCATGGGAGTAAGTGGGTGGTCAGATTCTATAAAGAACGCTGATTGTTTTTTAACAATTTCTTCTCCTACTCGTAAAATTGTATTTCCACGTTGCTCCAATGATTTTTTTAACCATTCAAATTCACTTTTTTTATCATTTAAATATTTTTTGACTTCGTCTCCACCTTGATGAGACATTTTTTCAAAATACGTTGTTTGAAAGCTAATATTTGGCTTTCCTACTTTAGTAGATACAATAGAAATGGAATTATCTGTTCTATCTACTTTGACTTCTAAATCTGGGTAAATAATATTATCTTCGTCTGAATGAAACAGTGATCCTGGATTTGGATGTAATTTTTGAATATAGTCAAAAATTTCTTGAATCGCCACTAATGAAATCCCTAACTTTTTTTCAATCTTTTGCCATTTTCTATTGGCTAATTCATCAAAATATTCTTCCAATACTAAGTAAGCTTGGTTAGGAGCATTGTCATCTCTTTCTATTTGTAACATAAGACATTCTTGTAGATTTCTAGCACCAACACCAGCGGGTTCAAGCATCTGAATAAGTGTCAATGCATCTAGCACTTCTATATAAGTCACTTGCTTTAACTTCATCGCTTCCTCTATTGAAATTGTTAAATACCCATTTGTATCAATAAACTCAACAAGAAATAAACTAAGACTTCTCAACGCTGTATCTCGATAATTCAAATGGATTTGTTCAATCAAATAATGGAACAATGATTGGGTCGTTTCTGGAATCTGATTTATCCAATCCGTTTTTCTATCACTTTTTGACACATCATAATCTTTAGGCACTAAGTATTGATCATCCATCTCGAAAACGGATACATCAATCAGCGGATTCTCTAACATTTTGTCATTTAAAAAAGAAAGTAAGTCTTCTGTACCATACTGCAGTATCTTAATGGATTGTTGTAATTGTTGGGTCATGGCTAATTTTTGAGTCTGAACTTGGCTTTGACCCTGTCTAACATGTTGCGACATTTTCATCAGCTTTTCCTCCTTTTCATCTTGCTATTTATGTTTTTTTTGGTAAACTAATAAAAGTAGATGCGCCCTTAGTGTAGTGGATATCACGCAAGATTCCGGTTCTTGAGACGGGGGTTCGATTCCCTTAGGGCGTGTTACTTTCTTTTTAAAAGAAGTATATCATATTTTATCATACTATTTTGAAGGACGTAGGTCCTTTTTATTTACTTTTTATTCTTTTGACCTTTTTTGACTAAAATGACGCTAAATTCTAGGTAGAATAAAAAGAATATGTTAAAATATGGCTAGTAGCGTTACTATTAGGAGGAATTTATATGAATTTAATACCAACAGTTATCGAACAATCTGCTAGAGGAGAACGTGCCTATGATATTTATTCACGTTTACTTAAAGATCGTATCATTATGTTAAGTGGCCCTATTGACGATAACGTTGCAAATAGTGTCATTGCACAATTATTATTTTTAGATGCCCAAGATCCTGAAAAAGATATTTATCTTTACATCAACTCGCCAGGTGGAAGTGTTTCAGCAGGTCTTGCCATTTATGACACAATGAATTTCGTTAAGTCTGATATTCAAACTATCGTATTAGGTATGGCTGCATCAATGGGAAGTTTCTTATTATCATCTGGAACAAAAGGAAAACGATTTGCTTTACCAAATGCTGAAATTATGATTCATCAGCCGCTTGGAGGAGCACAAGGTCAAGCAACAGAAATTGAAATTGCAGCTCGCCATATTCTGAATACAAGAGAAAGATTAAATAAAATTTTAGCTGAAAATACTGGTCAACCAATTGAAATTATCGAACAAGATACTGATCGAGATAATTTCATGTCAGCTGAAGATGCTAAAAAATATGGCCTCATTGATGAAGTAATGGTAAACAGTGCCGCTTTAAAATAAGGAGATGAATCCTACCTATGACACAAATCGACACATCAAAAGTCACCACTACAAACGGAATAAAGATTGGGCAAAAGGAAGCACCATATACATTAATTGAATTTGTTAATCTTCGTTGTCCATACTGCCGTCAATGGTGGAATGAAAAGTTAGACTTAATAACAGATGAGGTATCTAAACATAATCTTCATTATGTCATCAAACTTTTTAATAAAACATCGCCTAGTCTAATACTGGGTAATGTTATGCATCAGTACGTCCCAATGGATGAACGAGCTCTTGAGATTATTACAAAGATATATGATACTCAAAATGAGTGGGGTCGTTTATATTCTGCTGAAGAGGTAACTCATTTTGCTGAAGAAACTTTAGGACTTGTAAAGCAATCAAATGATGTAGTGTTAGATAGTATTGTAAAAGAAGCAGAACAAGCCTCTATTCGTTTTGTTCCTACTTTAATTATGGGCGATATTGATTTTGACCAAAAGATTTCAAATGATGATTTTTTAGCGTTATTCAATTAAAAAAACGTATCAAGTACGAGTCATCTAACTCTACGCTTGATACGTTTTTTTATTCTATTATATTTTTGATTCAATTAATTAGTCGTTTCTTCTGTCACATAAGGAATAGACACATAAAAAGCTGTTCCTAAATCTACATGGCTTTTTACATTTATCGTACCATGATAATTTTCGATTAATTGTTGTGCAATAGACAGCCCTAATCCATTACCACCAGTATGACGAGCTCTTGCTTTATCTACCCGGTAAAATCGATTAAATACTTTTTCAATCTCCTCTTCTGAAATACCTTCACCAAAATCCTGAATCATCACATCAACCGATTGATAAGACTTCGATGCTGAAATAATCACTTCTTTTCTATCTCTAGAATACTTTACGGCATTGTCCATTAAAATAATTAAAATTTGTTCAAAGTGATTACGATACATTTTAATTTCAACCGAGTGATCTAAATCATCGTCATCTAAATTAAATACAAAATCTGGATATAACATTTGAAAGTTACTAACTGTTGTTTGAATGGTTTCTTTTGCCATACATGTTTCATTTTTATAATGAAAGTCCGATTGTTCTGCACGAGATAAATCAAGCATCTCTTGAACCAAGCTTTTCATACGTGTGATTTCTTGCAACGAGGCACTTAAAGATTCTTCTAACACTTCTGGATCATCTTTTCCCCAACGATTCAATAAATTCATATGCCCTTCAATGACCGCAACAGGCGTTCTCAGCTCATGCGATACATCTTCAACAAACTGTTGCTGTTGGGTAATAAAACGCTCCATACGCTCAATCATGTCGTTAAATGCCATAGCTAAATCATAAATCTCATCATTTGATTTAGGAACAGGCATTCTAAGACCTGTTTTATGAGCTGTTTCAATATTATTTAATGTTTTTACCATTTTTCTTAAAGGACTTGTAAAGTAAGTTGATAAGAGAAAACTCACAATGACACTAACAAGTAATCCACATATACCTATCATAATTAAATTCTGTAATAGTTCTTTTCTAAACTTATAATAAAATCCTAAGTCATAAAAACCTTGTGCGTAACCAATCAGCTTACCAGTTTGATCAGAATGAACTGGTTTTAATAGAACTAATCCAGTCACATACTCATAAGTTTTTATAACCGTTTCTGATTGTGATTCTTTATCAAATGGAACAAAGCGATTTTTTGTTTCAAAAACCAAATCACCCTCAACGTTGTATACTTTTAAATCCATTTCAGGTCTAGATAGTTCTGACATAAAACTATTTAAATTCATCATACTGGATTCTAGTGTATTAACACCATAGTAACTATCTCCCACATATTCGCCAGTTGATTCTTTTAAATAAAAAACAGAGCTATTAAAACTTAGCGATTCTACTCCTCTTGATAAACGAGTGGTAACTTCAGATAACGTTCGATTAAACGTCACCTCTTCTTGTTCGACCATTAATCGTGTACTAATTTGATAAGAGATAATGGCAAAAAGCGTAAACAAAATAGAGATGACCAACGATGTTAGTATCGTCCATTTTAATGTGATAGATTTCCAAGAAAATTTTTGAGGCCAATTCATCTTACTTTTAAATTGATTCATCACGATCTCATTACATACCCAGTTCCACGAACCGTTTGGATATAACTATCTTCTCCTGGAACATCAATTTTATTACGTAAATAACGAATATACACATCAACAACATTTGTTTCAACTTCTATTTCATAGCCCCATACTTTATTTAATAGTACATCTCTAGAAAGCACGACATTAACATTTTCCATCAAAATAAGTAATAACTCATATTCACGTTTAGTTAACTCAATAATTTCATCACCACGGCGAACTACGCGATTTTCCTTTTCAATGGTTAAATTCCGATAAGATAAAGTCGTTTGTTTCGCGACATTTTTATCTCCCTCAATATCAATTCGGCGAAGTAATGCACGTAATCGTGCGAGCAGTTCTTCAATAGCAAACGGTTTTACAATATAATCATCTGCTCCATGGTCTAAACCAGACACACGATCAATCACTGAATCTCTTGCTGTCATCATAATAATAGGCGTATTTTTTACTTGACGAATACGACGACACACCTCTAAACCATTTAATTCAGGTAACATTAAATCAAGTAGAATCGCATCCCACTCTTGTGATAATGCTGCTTCTAAACCAGTACGACCATTATAATGGACCTCTGTCTCATATTTTTCATGCTTTAACTCTAACTCTACAAAACGAGCCAAGTTTTTTTCATCTTCAATAATTAATATTTTATTTGACATAAATACACATGCCTTTCTCATTAAACTAATAGATTTCTTCACAGTCTTAATTATTATAACGATATTTTAATTAAAAATCTATTATAATTATTTCAAAAATTTACTTAAAGTCTTATCTTTACAGGATAGACGGGTCTTATTATAATTTAATTTAACAAAATTAATATGTTAATTGAACTAGAAATCAAATAAAAAAGAGGATTGTCATAGACAACCTCTTTGTTTTTCACTCGAAAACAAATTGATTTTGATATAATTCTGCATAAAATCCTTTTTGAGCTATTAAAGAATCATGTGTACCCGATTCAATGATTTCTCCTTGATTTAATACCACGATAAAATCTGCATCAAGAATTGTCTTTAAGCGATGAGCAATGACAAAACTTGTTCTACCACTAATAATTGTTTCCATTGCTTGTTGAATACGACTTTCTGTCACAGTATCAACATTACTTGTTGCCTCATCTAATATTAATAAATCTGGATTGGTAATAATTGTTCTAGCAATACTGATTAATTGCTTCTGACCAACACTGAAAATACTATTTTCATCACTAACAATTGTATTATATCCATCTTCAAGTGATACAATGAAATCATGAATATTCGCTTGCTTAGCAGCTGAAACAACTTCTTCATCTGTCGCATCTGGCTTTCCAAAAACAATATTTTCACGAATTGTTCCAGAAAAAAGAATAGAATCCTGTAATACAATCCCAATATGAGAACGCAAACTATCTAACGTCACAGCTCTAATATCTCTACCATCAATCGTGATATTACCTGAATTGACATCATAAAATCGATTTAATAAATTCATGACAGTTGTTTTACCAGAACCTGTTGGGCCAACTAAAGCGACCATTTGTCCTTTTTTGGCTTCAATCGAAATATCTTTTAATATAGGTCGATCCTCTTCATAAGAAAAATCAACATGAGACAGCGTGACATTCTTCTCTAATCCTGTTAATTTTTCTACATTTTTATCATCTGGTTCATCTGGTTGAGCAAAGACTTGATTCAATCGTTTCGCTCCTGTAAAAGCTAATTGTAGCATACTAAATTGAGATGATATTTGTGTTAGTGGCATATAAAATTGTTGTGAATACTGGATGAATGTGACAATCAAACCCAAACCTGCTGCTTTTTCAATACTCCCACTATTCACTAACCATCCACCGGCAAAAATAACAATCGCAGTGTTTAATAAAGAAATACCTTGCATCGTTGGAAACAGTAACCCTGAATAAACTTGACCTTTAAAGGTTGCTTCCTTCACTTCATTATTCACTTTTTCAAATCCTTCAATGGTTTCTTCTTCTAGTCCGTTTGTGATAATCACTTTTTGACCAGAAATTTTTTCGTCAATGTAGCCATTCAAACGCCCGATACTTTCTTGTTGAATTCCAACTTTTTTCTCGGCTTGTTTAATAATAACCATCGCAAAAATAATGGCAATAGGAGACATGGCTAGTGTAACCCATGACATTGTCACATTTTCACGAAACATCATAAATGTCACACCAATTAGCATGGATACATTGGTTAATACTTGAATCAACGCTTGGTTCATTGTGTTTGAAATATTATCCAAATCACTCGTAAAACGACTCAATATATCCCCATGCTGATGTGTATCAAAAAAACGAATAGTCATCGTTTGTAGTTTTCTAAATAAGCCAATTCTCATTTTATTTGTAGACTGTCCAGTTACTCGTGACATTAAAATGTTTTGGATAAACATGGAAATAGCATTTAATACATACAATCCAACCAATAACTTGATCACACTAGTAAAAGGTGATTTATCAGCATACCCAACAGATAGGTACGCTCCAGCATACTTGGCTAATTCTTCAATTGCTTTACCGGTATACTGTGGTGCTTTTACTTGCAAGTAAGTCGAGAAAATGATGGCGACAATAATAATAAAAAATTTCACTTTATACACTTTTAGATAATTCCAAAAGAAACTCAATACACTTGGTTTTTCTTTAGTCAATTTCCTCGACCTCCTTTGATTTTTGTGTCTCATAAATTTCTTGGTACACATCACTGGTTTTTAATAACTCTTGATGCGTTCCTTTGGCAACTAGTTTTCCTTCATCTAGCACTAAAATAGTATCAGCTTGCACAACAGATGAAATCTTTTGAGCAATGATAAAAACGGTTGTATCGTTTAACTCATTAGCTAACGCTTCTTTTACGAGTTTTTCACTTTTAGCATCTAGTGCACTGGTGCTGTCGTCTAAAATCAAGACTTTAGGATCACCAATTACTCCTCTAGAAATTGACAAACGTTGTTTCTGACCACCTGAAAAATTTGAGCCTCGTTCTTCCACGCGACTATCAAATCCATCCATTTGTCGTTCAATAAATTCATACGCTTGAGCGATTGACGAAGCACGGTATAACTCTTTTTCATCAGCATTCTTTGCCCCGTGACGAATATTATCTCCTATTGTTCCAGAAAATAAAATAGCACGTTGCAACACAATTGCGATGGATTTTCTTAACTCTTCTTTACTAACGTCTTTAAGATTTGCCCCACCAACATCAATGACACCGTTTGTTGGATCATACATTCTGGCAATCAGTTGTGCGAGTGTTGATTTTCCAGAACCTGTTGCGCCAACAATCCCAACTGACATGCCATTATCCACATGAAACGATACATTTTTTAACGTAGGTGAATCGTCTCCTGCATAAGTAAAGCTTACATCATCAAAAACAACTGACCCTGATTGAATGGGCGTTGATTCATTTTCAGGTAAGTAAGTCAAAGTTGGTTTTGTTTCCAATATGTCGTTTAATCGTTTAATGGATACCATCCCACGACTTGCCATCATCAACATCATTCCACCTATAATGATACTCATCATGATTTGCATTAAATAATTCATAAAGGATACCACGGCACTAATTGCTTCAATATCTGTTTTGGCAATAGTCGCTGTAAAATAAATCGACATAACAATAGCCAAATTTGAAATTAACATAAAACTTGGAATCATAATAGAAAATAAATTTCCAACAGATATCGTGTGTTTGGTTAATTTTTCTGATACAGCTGAAAATTTGCTAATTTGATTTTTTTCTTGTACAAAAGATTTCACTACTCTCATACCTGCTAAGTTTTCCTTAGCTATCCCATTACTTTTTTCAAGATAATGTTGAATTTTAGCAAAATGTCTCCCCATCATACTAAACACAATCATCACTGTTAGCACCACTAACACAACTAATAGTATAATAATCCACCATAATTTTGGTAAAGTCATCATAGCTAAAATAAAACTTCCTATAAACATAATAGGAATTCTAAAGATGCTTTGAAACATCATCATAACGACATTTTGAATTTGGGTAATGTCATTGGTTAAACGAATAACCAAATTACTCGTAGAAAATGTTTCAATATTTTCAAATGAGAACTCTTGTACTTTTTTAAACCCATCTGAACGAATATCAGATGCAACTTCTTGAGAGAGTCTTGCTGAAAAAATCGTATTAAGTATCCCGGCAACTAGACCAAGTAGCGCGACAATAATCAACATTGTTCCAACTTTTTTTAACTCCCCTTGATCTTCAGTCATAATTGAATTCATTATTTTCTGTAATAATTTTGGTTGCCACAATTGCGATGCCACCATGATTACAGTCATAAATAAAGACAATCCGACAAGAGATTTATTTTGTTTTAATTTCGTTATTAAAATCCCCATATTGTCCCTCCTCTTTACTTTCAGAACTTATCATACATCAATAAAAAGATGACAGCTACTATTATGTTTTATTTACTGCCATAAAATAAAAACTACCAAGCCAATTCATTTATGCTTAGTAGTTTTTCTATTTAATAAATAGTTTAGAATATATCACCGTTAAAAATAGAATTCTTAACAATCACATAATCTACTTTGCGAATGGCTTCAACATCTTTTCCACCAGCATAAGAAATAGACGATTGCAAATCTTGCTGCATTTCGTTTAATGTATCTTCTAATTTTCCCTTAAATGGTGTCCAGATTTTTTTGCCTTCAACATTTTTATGTTCACCTTTTTGAAATTCAGAAGCACTTCCGAAATATTCTTTATACAATACGCCATCTTCTTCTTTCATCTCACCCGGTGACTCTTCATGTCCAGCAAATAATGAACCTATCATAACCATAGTTGCTCCAAAGCGAATAGACTTCGCAATATCACCATGTGTTCTAATACCACCATCTGCGATCAATGGTTTTCTAGCAGCTTTACTGCATCGTCTTAATGCTGAAAGTTGCCAACCACCAGTACCAAATCCTGTTTTTAATTTAGTAATACACACTTTGCCAGGTCCAATCCCAACTTTTGTGGCATCAGCTCCAGCATTTTCTAATTCTCTCACTGCTTCAGGCGTTCCAACATTTCCCGCAATGACAAATGTTTCTGGTAATTGTTTCTTTAAGTGTTTAATCATATTAATTACTGAATCAGAATGACCATGCGCAATGTCAATGGTAACATATTCAGGGACTACATTTTCTTCTTTTAATTCATTAACAAAATCATACTCAGCTGCTTTAACCCCTACACTAATTGAGGCAAATAAGTCTTTATCATGCATATCTTTAATAAATTGTTTTCTCGCTTGTTCATTGAAACGATGCATAATATAGAAATATCCATTTGAAGCTAAATATTCAGCAATTGACTCATCAATAATAGTCTGCATATTAGCTGGTACAACTGGCATTTTAAATTGTTTTCCACCCAGAGTGACTGTCGTGTCACATTCCGAACGACTGTTAACAATACACTTGTTTGGCACTAATTGAACGTCTTCATAATCAAAAATCTTCATTTCCATCCTCCTAGAGAGTCAAAATGTGATATTTGGAATAAAAAGACGAATAATTATTTAAAAATAATAATATATCGTTTCTTATTCCTTTGATAATCTACACCATATTTTAAAAAAAAGCAAGAACTTTCATTAAAGTTCTTGCTTTTTATAATATTATTGTTCGTCTTTTATAAATATTACAAATTTTGAGTCTTCATAAATCGAAGCGACATCAAAATCAAAATACCTGTCACTATAACTATAATTAAGTTATTCATGATCAAAACCCCTGTTATAGAAAAATTTTAATACTAATAGGATAAATGACAGCATACTAGAAACAGCAGATTGTATCATTACTAATCCTATGAACAGAAAAAAGTCAAACTATTCTCTTTTAACATGATTGTTGCTGTTGCTATAATGACCAAACTATTAATATAAGAAATAAAACTAGAAATAAACACTCTCCAAAAGAAGAACCAGCCATATTAATTCCTTGATTAATCCCTGTTATGAGTGATTGAATATCGACTACTTGTAATAATTTAAATAAAATTAACGAAAACGAGATGAATATCAACACCAACGTTAACAATACATTCCATAAAAAAATGGCTCCAATTTTTGCAAAAAACTACTATAATAATTCAAAGCCTGATGCTTGATATAATTCATACCATTCTTGACGTGTTAATTCAACACCAGTTGATTGCGATATTTCCTTAATTCTTTCTGGATTCATACTACCAACGATTGTTTGAATATTAGCTGGGTGTCGATTAATCCATGAAGTGGCAATCACAGTTGGTGTCACTTGATAGCGATTAGCAATATTTTGTAAACAGTTATTTAACTCTTTAAAGTCTGGATGATTAATAAATACTCCTTCGAAGTAACCAAACTGATAAGGAGACCAAGCTTGTACAGTTAGTTGTTTTAGTCTCATATAATCTAATACTGAGCCATCACGATTAATGCCTGTTTCATTTTCCATATTAACATTCATATTGGTTGACACCATCCCAGCATGTTGTAAACCAAATTGTAATTGATTAACTATCAATTTATCCGATAATGATTGTTGTAACAATTCTACCGTGCTTGGTGCAAAGTTGCTCACCCCAAAGAAACGGACTTTACCCGATTTTTTTAATTCATAAAAAGCTTCAGAAATCTCATCAGGTTCCATCAACGCATCTGGACGATGTAGTGCTAATACGTCAAGGTAATCTGTCTGTAAACGTTGCAAACTTCCTTCAACTGATGAGATAATGTGCTCTTTTGAAAAATCATAGTACCCTTTTCTAATACCGCATTTTGATTGAAGATAAAATTGGTCTCTTGATACATTTAAGCCCTTGATGACTTCACCAAAAAGACGTTCAGACTCTCCATCACCGTAAATATCTGCATGATCAAAAAAGTTTATTCCAACTTCCATTGATGCTGTTACCACTTCTTTTGCTTTTTCGGTTGATAAACCTGCCATTCTCATACATCCTAGTGCAAGTTGGGACGCCTCGATTGATGACGTTCCAATTTGAATTTTTTTCATAATACAACCTCCTTATATTTGTTGATCGATTAGCTCTAAATTCAAACGATTGATATAAACACGAATTTCTTTTCTAGCTACTTCATAATTTTTTTCTAATAATAACCTTGATAATTTTTTACTTAATTTATGTGTTTCATCATACAAAAAATTAATGGAAACATTGGGAAATTCGACTAATTTTATAGAAGTTATCTGTGTTAAAATAGTCGATTTCATTAACTCATTATTTAAGGGTGATAAAAATTGTTGCCAAAATAAATCATAATAATATTCTTTATTTGATGATGGTTTATTTAATTCTTCCATAGATAAAAATGACTGATCATCGATTAAATATTCTTTAATTTGTAACTGAAACAGATAATGGGAACAAAGCAACTCAATCAATTGGGTTCGTTCCGTAAATTCTTTATTGCTTATTCTTTCTTTTTTTACTATGACACCCCGATTGGCTTCTTTTTTTAAATAGTTTTCATCAATTAATTGATCAATTGCCGATCGAATCGGCGTTCGACTAACTTTTAAATCATTGGCTAAATCTTGCTCAATAATATGATATCCATTCAACCACGTATCAGTTTCAATTTGCTTTTTGACATAATCATAAACTAATTTTTGCGTTTTACCTTTTTTCACTCTGACCATCCTGAATCTCAACAGAATCACTTATCAATCCTGCATATTTTATTTCTTGTAAACTTTCTTGCTTATTAATTGGAAAAACTTGAGCAAAGCCTTCTTGTTGAGTATGTCTAAAACCATCATTAAGAAAAAATTGCCATTTATTTTTCTTTTCCATTAAATTATAGAGCGCTTCTTTTTCTCCCTTATATAACGGTAATAAATAGGTTGGCGCTAATTGCCTCACAGCAGGCAGAGAAAAATTACAAATACTTTTTATATGTAAATCAAATACAGATAAGCTACATGAATGAATCGTCAAAATATCATGTTCTCTTGGAAACGTATAGATATTATTAACATATAAATTGTCTTCATTCGTTAAAAAATAAGACACTTTAACCGTGCCAGATACGCCTAATTCAGAAGCAATTACTTTAGTAATTAATTCCATTTGGTTTACTGTATCCTTCTTTAAATCTTCCCATTCTTCAAACGATTCAATATAAGGTAATTCACCAATGTTTGTCGCTTCTATCCTAATAGGAGGAAATATAGTGTAATATCCCTCGTCATTTAGGCATAGCGTAATTTCCCATTCACTTTGCTTTTCAATATAGGATTCCACAACACAGAGACCCTGTTGAATCAAAGGTACGGTTTGATTAATTTCAAAAGCACTATGAATAATCAAATTATTATCCCAACCATATAATTGACGATTTTCTTGTTTAATAATACAAGGGTACCCTATCCTTTCTGCTGCATCATAAACATCAGAGACGACAACAGCCGATTCATATGGTGTTATATTAATTGAATGACTATCTAAAAATTGCTTTTGTAAATAACGATTTTTAACAATAGAATGAGCATACATATTTTGAGAAAAAAAAGTTTTTTCTGCTAAATATTTATAAGTATTTTTATCTAATGTTTCTGTAATAACCGTTACGACATCAGATACTTCAGCTAATTTCAATAAACTAACTTCATCGTTTATATTACAAACGAAATGTATGTCGGCTGTTTTTCCTGCTATACAATTTTGAGACTCTGATAAAACAGCTACTTTATACCTCATTTTTTTAGCAGACAATACTAATTGATAGGATACAATGCCTCCGCCAATTATACCTATTGTGCTACCAGGTAAAATTCTTTCCGACAAATCTTTCACTACCTTCGCCTTTTCTTTTAAAACACTTTAATAGTATCAATCTATCGGGTATGTGTAAAGGTTAAAACACGAAAAAAAGCAAGGATAGATTGTCATCTATCACTTGCTCTTCCTATTTTATTGACACTCTAATTATTGACTTAAAAACAACTTTTTTTACCTATATCAAATTATACAGTATCTCGATTAATCAATAAACTCGATTTCGTTATTTTTTAGAGAAATCACACGAGCTAATGAATCTACAGTGTAGCCTTGCTCTTCTAATAATTGTCTACCATCTTGAAAAGATTTTTCAATGACAATCGATACAGCTTCAATAGTCGCCCCAGCTTGTTTACATAACTCAATTAATCCTAATGCTGCCTGTCCATTAGCTAGAAAGTCATCAACAACTAATACATTGTCACCTTCTTCAAGATATTTATTAGAAATGGCAATGGTATTTGTCACCTGTTTGGTAAATGAATACACTTCAGATGTTAAAAGCTCATTATTCATTGTTAAACTTTTTTGTTTTCTAGCAAACACAACTGGAAGTCCCATATGTAATCCAATAAATACTGCCGGAGCAATACCTGATGACTCAATGGTTACAATTTTTGTTACACCTTTATCTTTGTAAGTTTGTGCCACATGTTGACCAATTTTATTCATTAAATTTGGATCAATTTGATGAGTTAAAAAGCTATCAACTTTCAAAATATTTTCATCCAAAACTCTACCTTGTTTAACAATTGTTTGTTTTAATAATTCCAATTTTTCTCCTCCAATGATATATAAGATAAAAAACCCCTTTTACATAAGTAAATAAGGGGTTTTTTGTCCTTTTATTTACTCATAGACTGATATTTTCGGTATCAGGTAGAAACGACTTACCATATTAAAGTCATATATAAGTGATTATTTTGTTGTTGTTAGTGATGATAATTTTGTTGGGGCAAAACTTTCTGCTAACTGAGTAACCATATTGATACCTAGTTCATTGACAACATCGACAGACTTAGTTGATTTTTTTTCTTTTTTATCACTATTTTTAGCTACTTTATCATATTGTTTTAAATTATATGTATCAATTAAACCATTTAAACGTTTATGATAACGTCTATCTTCTTTATTTTGTGCAGTTAGGTAAGCTGTTACTTTTCTAGGTGTATCTTTTTTAGAACGCGTCATTTCTTGATAACTCGTTTTATCTTTCTTCAGCTCTGCAACATAATCATCAATAGCCTCATTGTTATCTGAATACACTTTATATTCTTTTAAATCAAGCGTTGTTTTTTTTGTTTCAATATCTGTTTTTAATGTTTCAACTTTAACAGTCTGATTATTAGAATGACCAGTCACTTGATAAATATTATGTTTTTCCATCAATTCATTGTTTCCTGAATTACTTTTAATAATTGCTTCAGCAATTAAAACAGAAGCATATAAATCATTTTTATCTGCTACATCTTCAATTTTAGGAGCAATCTCTTTAATAAAATTTTCTGTTTCTTTTGTTTTATCAATAGTCTCTTTTTTAGCTTTTTTTGAATCATATTGTGTTAAATCATATGCCTCAATTAATCCATTTAATTTTTCATGATATCTCGAATCAGTTGCATATCTTCCAGTTAAATATTTTGTTGCTTCTTGATAGTTAGATGTATTAGATTTCCAAGCTCCTTGATAAAAAGTCGAACGGCCAGATATTCCACCAGACATCAGCATAGCGTAATCTTCCAATGATTCTTTATAACTTGGGTATTTTCTAAATTTAGCATTAATAGTATATAAACCGCCGTCACTATTTTCTTCTAGTGTAGCCATCTCAACAGACTCATTTTTATAAGAGCCTTTAATACCAAATAAATTATGATTTGGAGTCCTAGATAAACTACTATTGCCAGAACCACTTTCGAGTATTGCTTGTGCTATCATAATAGACGCATAAAGATTATTTTTTTGACCAATTTCTCTTGCATCTTCACCTATTTCTTCGATAAACTCCGCAGTTGTTTGGTTTCGTGAATAATTAATAAGTGACTTTTCATTTTTTACATTACTTGCATTGGAAGGTGAGGCGCTACTAGAAATTGCGCTATTTGACGAGCTTGGTTTAGACATTGATGTATTAGAATTTTTATCTGGTCTAGTACTACTATCCTCGTTTCTACTAGAAGAAGCGTCTGTTGTCGAGCTTGATGAGCTCGAGGAACTTGTTTCATTAGTCGATGGTTTTGTCGGTTCTGTTGAACTACTTGTTGATGAATTACTACTACTTTCCTGTGTACTACTTGAACTAGAAGTTTCTTCAGATGACGTACTCGAAGAAGAGTCAGCTGTTGAACCAGATGACTCTTCTATAGTATCTTCAGAATTGCTACTTTCTTTTACATTACTCTTTAGAATATTCTCATTAACATTTAGACTATATAAAGGTTTAGGGGATGAGGATATTTTATCTGATTCTGCAATAGATACGACCTCTAAGATAGGCAAACAAACTGACATAACAGACATACTAACGCCTATAATGGTATTGGCAATAAGTTTTTTAGACAAATTTTTCTTTTCTTTCCTCATTATATTCCCCTCCCCCTATTAAATACGGTCAATATCTCCAATTTTTTCTAATTTTCTTAATAATTCTGAAAAGACGCTTTCAGATTCATATTTAATAGATTCTAACTTACGATAATAATTACGAGCCTCTTGACTAATGGTACTTAATTCAGACTCGGCATCAACTATTCTACGTTTTGCTTCCTGATTAGCTGTTTCAACGATTTCTCTTGCTTTTGATTGAGCTTCTATCATAACTTGAGCTATATCAGATTGATTCATACCAATTTGTTGTTGTGATTTAGCACGTCTTAATTGTTCTTTTGTTTGTCTTAATTCTTCTTGTAACACTTCAATTTCTGGTGAAGACTCAGAGCGTAATTTTTGTACTTCTTCTTCAAGTTCTTGTGCGCGACTTCGCTCACCGCTTAAGTCAGTTAAACTAGCTGTTAAACGTTCTTGCTGTGTTTTCATACCATTAATTTCTTGTTCAAGCTCATCAATAATACGTTGATTTTCACGTAATTCAGCTAACTCTTTTTCTAATTTTTCAGTTTTGCTTAATTGATTTTCAAGATTTTCAGTCATTGTTGTTAACTCCTGTTCCATTTTCTCACGTTTTTCATTAGCTTCTTTAGCCAATATTTTTTCTTCTTCATATTGATTAGTCAGAATATTTTCTAATTCTTTTGATTGTTGGAGTTCATCTTGCAATTCAGTTAATACTCGCTGAATATCTTTTAATTCTAGCAATTCAACCGTTGTTTTATTTAACTCTTCTTCAACCTCTTTTAGACTTGATATTAACTGATTATTTTCTTCAGATAATTCATTAATTTGTTTTTGATGTTCGATTATTTGATTTGCTTTATCTTGTAATTCTTTTTCTAAGTTTTCCACAACTTCTTTATTTACAAAAGAACCCTCTTGGCTCTTAGCTTTTGTTAATTCAGTTTGTAATGATGAAATCGTTTCGTCCATAGTATTAATTTTATTTTTCAATTCCTGAACTTCATCGTCTTTTTCATTTGATTCATTTGCTAATCTTAATACATCTTCTTCTTTTATTTCTAAAAGTGTTGTCATTTCCTCTAATGCTGATTCTTTATTAGATAAGGCTAGCGTCAATTCCTCAATTTTAGTATTTTTAGTCTCAATTTCTTGTGATGCTTGCACCAATTCTTGATCTAATGACGTCATATTACTTGCAAACTGAGTGATTTGATCATCTTTAGTTTGCCTATCAGACTGTAATGATAAGAATTGCTCTTTTAGATTATCTAATTCTAGCGTTAATTGTGTTTTTTCACCGACTAAATTATTATTTTCTTCTTTTATTTTACTGTAATCAGATAAATCACTTTCCAATTGTTGCTGTTCGTTTAATTTTGTCTCTAATTCAACAATTTGGCTTCCTAACAAGTCATTGTATTCTTTTACTTTTTCAGCTTCTTCCAATTCTTGTTCATACGTGTCTTTTTCAAGTAATAGTTGATCTATTTGAGCTTTTAATTGGTCATTTTCATTCTCTAACGCAACCAAATCAACCTGATTAGATGATATACTAGTATTATTATCTGAAATACTAGTATTTTCGCTTTCTACAACTTCTGTTGGTACTGAAAAGTTTTCTTCTTCAAAAGCAGAATTAGTGTAAAACTGATTAGATTCACTATATAAATCATCTATATTATCTGAATTACTATCCTCTAAAACAGGAATACTAGGCTTAACACCCTCATTATCGTCTTCATAGTAATAATAATAGTAATAATCATCATCGTCTTCACTGTCATAAAACAACTCTTCTGTTGTTTGCGGCAAATTTTCTGACTCATAATCTTCTTCATAATCTTTTTCTGGATTATCGTTTTGTCTTCTTAGCCATTTACTAAACAACCAACTTTCACCTCACTATATTTCCCTATCTAATCGTCACAATGTTCTATAAGTAAGCAAAAAGGTAATTATAGAAATTGTACATATACAATGAAATTATATCACACAGTCATTATTATGCAAGATTTTTCGGGGTATGTCTTTTCATGTTAATTCTTTATAAATCTATGTCATTGATGATACTCTTTGTACACTTCTTGTTTTTTTAACCCTCTTATTTTAGCGACTTCTTTAATTGCTTCCTTTACTGTCATGTCTTCTTGTTCAGAGACTAAATTAACATGTTCGGCAATAGACATATCACTATCATAAGATATCGTTTCTTCTTCAACGACATTTTCTATTAGCAAGCAACACTCACCTTTTATAGGATGGTTCGATAGATAATTAATAACTTCTTGAACACTTCCTCTGATATATTCTTCATGTAATTTAGTCAGTTCTCGGCAAAGAACAACTTGTGTTTCTTCTGAAAACACTTGTTCCATTGTTGCCAGTGTTTTTTCTACTCTATAAGGCGATTCATAAAAAATGATAGTCGCATTAACCCCTTTTAATTTTGTTAATTCAGCCACCTGTTCTTTCTTTTTTCGTGGTAAAAAACCATGAAAATAAAACGGTTGTGGGGATAGTCCACTAGCAATAAGAGCGGTCATCCCTGCTGTCGCTCCTGGTATAGATACAACTGATATACCTTCTTTAATACACGCCACAACCAAATCATGTCCTGGATCACTAATAGAAGGCATACCTGCATCACTTACTTGTGCGATATCTTGTCCTTCTTGCAATAACTTGATTAATGTTGGAATTTTATCATGTGAGTTATGCTCATGTAGACTAATTTGCTTTGTTTTTATATCAAAATGATTTAATAATTTTTGAGTGTTTCTTGTATCTTCACTTGCAATGAAAGATACTTCCTGCAACAGCCTTACAGCACGAAACGTCATATCCTCTAAATTACCAATTGGAGTCGGAACTAGATAGAGCTTTCCTTTATCATCTTGTATGGCAAAACTTTTTTGACAATTCATCTTTTCCCTCCTTAAAAAAGCTGGTGGGAGAAACTCCCATCCAGCTTATTTACCATAAATCATACTAGAACAAAAGACACATTCTTCTTGATTTTCACGTCTCGAACCATAAAAATCTTTACAAACATGGAATCCTTGCTCATATAGTTTTTCTAAATTTAATCTTGATTTTGATAATTCCTGTCTTCCGTCGTCTACTATTTCTTGTTTTTCTAATTTATCCAACTTATCATGGAGATGCTGATTTTCTAATTTTAAGTTTAAGTTTTCTTCTACTAAATTATCAACAATCGGTTTCATCTCTTTGACTTGAAATAACATGGTTTCTAATTGACGTTCAACATTGACCAACTCATCATATAATTTCATTTTATCCATGCTATTCTTCCTTTAACCATTTTCTTTTCCACCATTTATCAACTCATCATACTGATATTCAACTGGGGTTTCCCTTGAAACTAATTTTACCTTAATCACTTCATTTAAAAGATTTAATCCAATTACTTTTCCTATACCATCTGGCGTTTGAACTTTCTCACCAAAATCTGGCATCATTTTACGAAGTCTTTCATATTCATCATTTTCGTAGTTCAAACAACACATCAATCGACCACACAATCCAGAAATTTTGGTTGGATTTAATGATAAATTTTGGTCTTTTGCCATTTTAATAGAAACAGGAACAAAATCGCCCAAAAACGTGCTACAACACAAAGGTCTACCACATGGACCAATACCGCCTAATTTTTTTGCCTCATCCCGAACACCAATTTGTTTTAATTCAATTCGTGTTTTAAAAATCGAGGCTAAATCTCGTACCAGCTCGCGAAAATCAATACGCCCATCAGCTGTAAAACTAAACATCATTTTACTTCTATCTAGTGTGTACTCAACATCAACTAATTTCATCTCTAACTGATGTTCACGTATTTTTTTATTAGCCACATCAAAAGCATTTAATGCATCTATTTTATTTTCTTTAACTTGTTCCAATTGCGTCTCATCAGCTAGTTGAATTATCATATTTAAATCGTCAGGTAAATCTTTTTTGGCGACTTGTTTATTAGGTAAAGCAACTTCTGCCACATTTTTTACTTTTTGTGACTCCACTACAACTTTTTGCTTATATGAATACTGTTCACCTTTTTGAGGTAAATAGTAATAAATACGTCCAGATGATTTAAATCTTACACCAACTACTTCTATCACAGTGTATTCCTCCTAATGAGATGTCATAATTCTCAAAGCTAGTTGTTCACATGTATTTTGAAAACTAACATTTGATGCTAGTTTTTGTTTTGCTTGTGTAGCATTCATAATCATTCTAACATAGTCGATACTATTAGAAAACTGTGTATTAATTTGTTTACGCATCTTTATCTTCATCATCGCAACTAACATATCTAATAATTGTCGTTGCTGCATTTTATCTTGTGCTTGTTTTATCAAATATTGTTGAACAAAAAGAAAGGCTCTTGCATCATTTTTTTCAAAATAATCCAACCACTTAGACAATAAATCCCTTGTACTGTTAAACCACTCATCGTTTGCTAATTCAATTGCTTCTTGCATTGAATTAGTCAATTCAACTAACAAATCAACATGAGCTAGTGGCTGATCTAATGTTAATATTTCTTGTTTTAAACGATCTTTTGCCAACTGCTTTAACAGAATTAATTGACATCTTGATTGGATAGTTGGTAATAGTGACATAGCGTTATTCGTCAAGAAAAAAATAGATATTTCTCCATCTGGCTCTTCAATAAACTTTAATAGACTATTAGCAGATTGCACAGTCATTTTTTCAGATTCCAAAACCAATAAGACTTTCCTTCTTGATTCTACCCCACTACTTGTAAAAAATGATTTTATTTGCCTAATTTGATCTACTTTGATTGTCTGTCCATCCGGCTCTATTTTGGCAATATCTGCATGTTCATCCTGCTCGATACGTAAACAAGAACGACACTTTCCACAAGGTATACCATTACTGTCAAGAGACTCACAAAATAACCCCTGACAAAGAAACAAAGCGAAATCTTTTTCTTCTTTAACATCACTACCTTGAATAATATAAGCGTGACTCATTTTTTTATCTTTAAAAACCTGACTAAATTTTTGATATAGTATAGGTTGTGTCATTAATATTTTTTCTTTTATGGCACTCATTAAAAATGATAGAACCCTTCTACTGGTAGAACAAATACAGTGGCTCCCCCAACTTGTATTTCAATAGGATGAGTGGAATGAGCATCCATCGCGATATCTAAAGAAATAGGAGGGGTTATATATTGCTCTCTAGAATGACACACTGATTTAATAATCGATAGGACTTCTTCAACACGTTCATCCTCAATCCCAACAATAAATGTAGTATTTCCGGATTTTAAAAAGCCCCCTGTTGTAGATAATTTTGTTGCACGTATATTTTCTTTATTAAAATGGTTTTGTAAACGTGAGCTATCCTTATCTTGAATAATTGCTAATAATAATTTCATTGTTATCACCCTTTACTTGATTTAATAAACATACTTGAAAAAGTTTCTTTAATTAAATTATAACAAGTATCTACAACGTTTTCTATTGATTGACTTGCATCAATCTTTTTTATTCTATTTGGTTCTAATTCCAGTAAAGTTAAATAGGCTAATCGAACTTGTTCGTGAAAATCCAATGATTCTTTATCTAAGCGGTCCAACTCAGCTTCACTACGTCCCTTGTTGATACGACTTAACCCAACTGATGCTTCAACATCTAGATATAGTGTCAAATCAGGGTAGTTTCCTTCAATAGCAAAGTCATTAATCTGACGAACCTCTTCAACTCCGATACCCCTTGCTGCGCCTTGATAAGCGATAGAACTGTCGATAAATCGATCACAAACAACCAAATGATTTGTTTCTAAAGCTGGTAAAATTTTTTCAACTAAATGTTGTCTTCTAGCGGCTGCATATAATAATGCTTCTGTTCGCTCGTCCATCATTGTATGAGTTGGATTTAAAATAACCTCACGGATTTTTTCAGAAATCGGGATGCCTCCTGGTTCTCTTGTTGTCACTATGTCAACATTTAACTCATGAGACATTTTTTTTATTAATTCTTCTATAACTGTTGATTTTCCAGCACCATCTGGGCCTTCTATCGTAATAAATACTCCATTTCGTGACATTTATTCATTATCCTCCATTACAATTCCGTTCGTCCTTCAACTGCTTTTAACAATGTAATCTCATCTGCATATTCTATATCACTACCAACAGATAATCCATGTGCCAAGCGTGTCACTTTTATTCCTGAAGGCTTAATTAAACGAGACAAATACATAGCCGTTGCTTCACCATCGGTTGTGGCATTCGTTGCAATAATGACTTCTTTTACTTCATTGTTATGTAATCTTTTAATTAAGCTAGCAATGTTTAAATCATCTGGTCCAGTCCCATCCATAGGAGAAAGGACACCATGTAGTACATGATATAGTCCTTTATACTCTCTTACCTTTTCTAAAGACATAACATCTTTGGTTTCTTCTACTACTAAAATCGTTGATTGGTCACGATTTGGATTACGACAAATATCACATGATTTTTCTTCTGTGATATTTCCACATATCTCACAAAAATGCAAATCACGCTTCACACTGATTAATGATTTGGCAAAATCTGTCACATCTTCTTCTTTCATATTGAGTGTGTAAAATGCCAAACGAGTTGCCGTTTTGGCACCGATACCTGGTAATTTCATATAACTATCAATTAATTTTGCAATAGGGGTTGGATACTGCATGCAAAACCCTCCTTTTTCTGTCAAAAAACAGGAAGTCTCCCTCCTGTTTTTCCTTACTTATTATAATCCTGGGATAGCTTTTGCGTATTTACCCATTACTCGTTCCGTTTCAACGTCTATTTTTTCAATGACTTTATTCGTTGCATCAAGTACTAAGTCTTGCACCATATCAGGATCTTCTGGATCTAACACATCTGGGTTAATCTCAATACTGGTCACTTTCTTTTCGCCGGTCATCGTAATTTTTACTAGGCCATTCCCTGCTTCAGCTTCAAAGACTTGTGCATCTAATGTTTCTTTAGCTGCTGCCATCTCTTTTTGCATTTTTTGAACCTGTTTCATCATTCCTTGCATATTTCCCATTCCACGCATCATCATTATCGTCTCCATTTCTATTTTTAATCTTCTATTATTTGAATATATTGTTCTCCAAACATTTTTTTTGCTTCACTGATTAGCACATCTTCCTCAACTTGCTCTACCTTATCCTCACCAGCTTCATATGTCCTATCAGTTTGCAAGATAAACTGTTGTCTTAATTCTTGCCAACTATCTTTTGGTATACTAATCAAACTAGGTGTATACTCAATCAATCGATTTAAACCATTATACACTGCTTGCTGAAGTTCTTCATCATTACTTGCCTTTTGGCACAAAATATCATAATCAAACGCTATGACTAATCCTGTTTCACTCGCTGCTACCGGTTCACATGCTTTTAACATAGCTCGCTGTGTAACAGATAACAATTGAAGTAAATCAACCCAAACGTCTCTGACGTTTACCAGGTGTTCTTTTGTTGCATTTTCTAACACTTGGTAGACTCGTTCAGTTGGTACTTTATAAAGAGGCTGTTTTGCTTTAGATGAACTACTTTTAACTTTTTTTTCTTGTTGAATACTTCCTTTTTCTTGTAATAGCTCCAATTTTTTCTCTAATTGTTGAATTTTTTTGATAAGCTCTTGATAATTTTCGACTTCTATATCAGGCGAAGTAACTGACTGAGTAGACAAATCATCCACCTGTTTTTTTGGTCTTACTGCCATTATTTCTGATAGTTTAATGGTTAATACTTCTAAATAAATGGATGGTTGTGACGTAAACTTCATGTTTTTTTGCATCTCATTCAACTCTTCAATCCATTGATACAACACACGACTATCAATCGCTTCACTCAACGACTTAAATGACTCACTAATAGAAGGCAATTGATTTTCCACTACTCGTGGTGCTTGTTGATACATTAAGATATCTCGGCAATGAATCAACAAATTTTCAACAATCCGGTTACTTTCTTTGCCTTCATTTAGCATGCTATCAACTAACTCTAATGATTTTTGAGTATCAGAGTGAAAACAAGCGAAAAAATAATCATCCATCATTTGACTTGTTAAGCTTCCTGTTACCTCTAAAGCATCTGCCATACTCAATGTTCCATCACTAAATGAAATCAACTGATCTAAAATACTTAACGCATCTCGCATGCCACCTTCTGCAGAGCGAGCGACAATTTTCAACACTTGATCATCAAACGAAATATTTTTTTCTTGCAAAATATAAGCTAAGCGTTGCTCGATATCTCGTGTATTAATCCGTTTAAAATCAAATCGTTGCGTCCTTGAAATAATTGTAGCCGGTATTTTATGCGGTTCAGTTGTTGCTAAAATAAAAATAACATGTTCAGGTGGTTCTTCAAGTGTTTTTAATAAGGCGTTAAATGCTCCTGTTGATAACATATGTACCTCATCAATAATATACACTTTATACGGCACTTGTGTTGGTGCATACTTTACTTTATCTCGTATATCACGAATTTCTTCGACACCATTATTACTTGCAGCATCTATTTCTAATACATCGTTAATTCGACCTTCTGTAATTCCTTTACAATTATCACACTCATTACAAGGTTCACCATTCGTCGAATGTTCACAGTTTATAGCTTTTGCAAAAATTTTAGCGGCACTGGTTTTCCCTGTTCCTCTAGGGCCAGTAAAGAGATAAGCATGTGATACTTTTTGTTGCATAATGGCATGTTTTAACGTTTGTGTGATGATGCCTTGACCAACTAAATCATCGAAAGTTTGTGGTCGCCACTCACGATACAATGCTTGATATGCCACATCAACACTCCTCTCTATTTTCAATCTTCTCTATTATATGTTAAAAGTTCAAAAATTTCTAGCCATGACTCACACAATCAGCTACTATTATAAATCATTCTTTCGCCCGATTGTCGCATATTTTTATCTATGGTAAACTTATCTAAATCGGGTTACAAAAATGAAAGTAGGGATAATAATGGGATTAATAAAAGCTGCAATTAACTCTGTTGGCGGTGGATTAGCCGACCAATGGTTAGAAGTCATTGAACCATATAATTTAAGTGATGACACTGTCATGACAACTGGGGTACCAGTCAGAAAAGATAATAAACGTCAAGGAAATAAAAAAGGTACCGAAGGATTTATTACAGATGGTTCCGTTGTTTATGTTTACCCAAATACTATGATGTTACTAGTTGATGGGGGTAAGATTATCGACTTCACAGCTGAAGAAGGCTATTACACTGTCAACAACGCTAGTGCACCATCTATGTTTACAGGAAACCTAAAAGGAGCCATTGAAGAATCATTTAATCGATTTAAATTTGGTGGTCTACCGCCACAAACACAACAAGTTATTTACATTAATCTACAAGAAATTAAGGGGATTAAGTTTGGTACACCAAGTCCGTTAAATTATTTTGATAATTTCTATAATGCTGAGTTATTTTTACGTGCTCATGGAACCTATTCTGTCAAAGTCGTTGATCCAATTCTATTTTATAAAAATGTCTTACCAAAAAATAAAAACCATGTCACCATCTCAGAAATCAATGACCAATTTTTATCTGAATTTTTATCTGCCTTCCAAACATCCATTAATCAAATGTCTATGATGGGTGAACGGATTTCATACGTTCCATCTAAAGGTATGGAATTAAGTAAATTTATGTCCTCTGCTCTAGATGAAGAATGGACAAATCTTCGCGGAATGGAAATTGTTAGTGTTGGGGTTGCAAGTATTTCTTATACGGATGACTCTCAAGAATTAATTAACATGAGAAATAAAGGTGCCATGCTGTCTGATGCATCAATTCGCGAAGGATTTGTGCAAGGATCCGTTGCACAAGGACTACAGGATGCTGGTAGTAATTCTAATGGTAGCGTTAATGGCTTTATGGGTGTCGGCATGGGAATGAATACGACAGGTGACTATTTAAGCCAAAGCTCTAGAGGAAATCAAGAACAAATACAACAACAAAACAAACAAATACCGGGTGATACTTGGATTTGCCCAAATGACCAGACAGAAAACACTGGCAAATTCTGTTCAGAATGTGGACAATCAAAACCTGCACCACAAACGTCTGGTATTCAAATGAAATGTGCTAACTGTCAAAATGTTGTCACCATCACTAATCAAATGCCAAAATTCTGTCCAGAGTGTGGGGCTCCTTTTCAAGGATTGCCTTTATAAATTTAGAAATGAGGTGATCCAATGTCAGATGTGGTTTCACATAAATGCCCAAATTGCGATGGGCCCTTACTCTTTGACCCTAGCAATCAAACCTTTCATTGTGAATATTGTTTAAGTGTTTTTAATGAAGGGGATTTAGATTCAACAGAACTAAAAGAAGCTGCTGAAAATCTTGACCAAACGAGCCAAGAGAAGTTCAATCTTTATGATTGTCCGTCTTGCGGAGCTGAAATCGTGACCGATGATACGACTGCCGCGACATTTTGCTATTACTGTCATAATCCTGTTGTGTTAAAAGACCGTGTTTCTGGTGAATTTTTACCTAATAATATTTTACCTTTTAAAATTGCCAAAGATGATGCAAAAGAACAATTTTTATCTTGGGCAAAATCCAAAAAATTTATACCAAAAGACTTTTTTGATGAATCCCAAATAGAAAAAATTACCGGCATTTATTTCCCTTATTGGAAAACCGATGCAACCACAAAAGGGCGCGTTGATGCAACAGGAACTAAAATTACTGTCTGGCGCGTTGGCGATACCGAGTACACTCGAACAAGAAAATATAAACTAACGCGTGGAGGAACCATTCATTTTAGAGATTTAATTAAAAATGCCCTTCAAAAAAATACCAAACAACTCATGATTGAATCGGTTCAGCCCTTTCCATTAAATGATGTCACAAATTTTGACTCTAAATATTTATCTGGCTTTCAAGCAGAAAAACGAGATATTGAATTTTCTTCATTAGAACCCTCTCTCATTGGAGAACTTTCTCACTATACTCAGACTATTTTAGAACATGACATGCAAGGATTTACAACTCTATCGACCAATCATCACGAAAGTCACGTATTAAGTCAATCGAATAAATATTTGTTATTACCTGTTTGGGTTGTAACCTATCAGTCTGAGACAAGTGATGAACCATTTTATTATGCGATGAACGGTGTCACTGGAAAAACAAGTGGGAAGTTGCCAATTAATAAACCAAAATTAATCGGGACTTCTGTTGCATTAGGTATTTTAGTGACCACGCTTATCCTAGTTGGGGGGTATTTGCTATTTTAAAAAAATATCACTCACTCATTTTTTTCACTATTATCTTGTTATTTAGTCTATTTAGCTTTTCTATTTGTACAGTAGCAGAAACATCAGAACGAGTATTTGATCAAGCTAATTTATTATCAACTGACGAAAAAAATTCCCTTGAACAAGCTATCAATGAATTCAAAGAAAAAAATCATCAAGATTTTGTTTTTGTCTCAACAGAAAATACTGATGGAAAAACACCGGAAGCATATGCTGATGATTTCTATGATAATAATGATTTTGGACTCGGTGATGATAAAAGTGGCATGCTATTTTTAATTGATATGGAACATCGAAAATTTCATATTTCGACAACAGGAAATATGATAGATATTTTAAATGACAATCGTATCGATCAAATTATAAATAGTAGCACTGAAGATATGAAAGATGATCGCTTTTATGATGCCATTAAATATGTCTTAACTGCTTCAGAAAATTATATTAAAGATGGTCCAGCTGCTAATACACATCGTGTTGCACGAGATAATTCAAAAGCATTCTCAATACTGACAATCATCATTGCCAGTATAGCAGGTATTGGGTCAACTATTGGTTTTTATGTGTATATCTCTAGAAATTATTTGTTAAAAAAAGCGACTTATCATTACCCCTATTATGAAATGAGTTCACTTGATTTAACAGAATCTCATACATCAAAAATATTTGATATTACGACAACTAGACATATTCCAAAACCACCTCCAAGTAATGGGTCCAGTACTCATACCGGAAGTAGCGGAACAAGCCACGGCGGTGGTGGTGGAAGCTTCTAAAAAATTGCTGTAGACAATTTGTTTTTTGTCTATAGCATTTTTTTGAGTTGTAATGATTGCTTTATTTTCAAACAATCGATACCCTTAACTAAAGGAGGAAACTTATGAAATGCTTAATTAAAGAAAGAATGATTCAACATATTCCTGTTTTAGAAGTTGTTCCTGAAACTCATCAATATGATCCACTTCCATGTGTTGTTTTTTATCATGGCTGGCAAACATCAAAAGAATTGGCCTTGACACCTGCTAGAAAAGTAGCTCAGTTAAATCACCGTGTGATTGTTCCGGATGCCATGTTTCATGGAACGAGACGCGTTGAAAATCGATCTGTCATTCCTTCTTTTGCTTTTTGGTCTAGTATCCAACATAACCTTATTGAATTTAATTTAATCAAAGAATATCTTTACAACAAAAAATTTGTTTTAGACAATCAAATTGCTGTTGGTGGCTTTTCAATGGGGGGAATGACGAGTGCCGGACTTCTAACAAAACATCCTGATATTACAGCTGCTGCTATCTTAATGGGTACTCCCAATTATCAAGGTTTTATTGATCGTCTGATTTATTATAGTAAAGAAAAACAACTCACGTTACCTATTGATTTAGAAGATAGTCTCTCTTGGACATCATCCTACGACCTCAATAAACAACCCGAAAAAATAAACAGTCGACCAATCTATTTTTGGCATGGAACAAAAGACGCCAAAATTCCGTATTCTGCTAGCCACGATTTTTATAACTTATACAAACATGAAACTTTTGGTAAACATATGAGATTTGAGACTGGAATAGATGAACCCCATATCTTAACCATCCCTACGATGGAGAACATGGCGAATTTCTTAACGAATCAGTTTCATCATTAGAATTTACTGGTAATCTCCTCAATATTTTTTATCATGACAGAGATGGTTCCATCAGGATTGTTGATGAACTCAACCATATTCGCATCATTAAACACATCGCTTGGAATAGATAGTTCAATTCCATTAGCTAGTTTAAATTTTTGTTTACTGTATTTTTTTTCGTATTTCACAATATTTTCTGGAATATCCTCAGTAAATTTTGTTTTTTCAATTATTTCTCGGTATTCTTCTTTTGCTGAAATATTATCTTTAAATACAACATCAGCTACTTTTTGTGTGTCAATAATACCATCTGATTCAATGCTTTCAAAAATTGCTTGTTGTGCTTGACTCATACTCACGTACTCTTCTTCATTATAGCGTTTAGCAACTTGTTTCACTGCTTTTTTCACAATATTTAACTTTTCACTAACTGTCGGTAGTGGATCAAGTTGCAGCAAACGTTCTGTAAAATAGTAACGCTTTTCCCCTTCAAACATATAACGTTTTTCTATAACTTTAGTAGATAAATCTGCTAAATTAATCATAAAACATTCATCAATTTTTTGTGTGACAGCAGGAAAAACAGTTCGATTTAAAATAATGCTATTTTGCATCACATCATCCACATACGTCACATGATGTGTAAATTGAGGTTTATAATTAAATTTAATCACGACCAAATAATGATCTTCTTCTAAATCTTTAGTCTCTAGAAACAAGACATCCCCACTAGGTGCATCCTCACTAATAGCTAATACATCAAACATCTTTTGAGAAATATCTTGTGTTGCTTTTATAAAATCAGTTTCTATTTCTTGCACAAAAGGAACAATAGCATTATCTCCTGATAGAATGCCATGCTTATACTCTCCTTTATCCAATCGATTTAACACTGTTTCCATATATTGACTCACATAAAAATCACGTAAATCAAGTTCTGCTTGTGAACAAATTAATTGTCCAGAATCTTTATCAATAATGTGTAAAATCGCTTTTATTATTTCCATAGTATTCTCCTTTAAACAAGAAAAAGAGAAGGGAATTATTCCTTCTCAATTTTTTTGCTCTCAGTTTTTTTTGTTGTTATACCTTTTTCTTTTTTGATGTCTTCACTCAAATCTAAAATAAGTTGAGCTAAATCATCTTTGATTTGAGGGTGCTTCAAACCATACTCAATACTTGTTTTCATGTAACCAAATTTATCTCCAACATCATAACGAGTTCCTTTAAAATTATGAGCAAAAACACGTTGTGTTTTATTTAATGTATCAATCGCATCTGTTAATTGAATTTCACCACCAGCACCTGGTTTTTGTTGCTCTAACACATGAAAAATTTCTGGTGTTAACAGATAACGTCCAATGATAGCCATATTACTTGGTGCTTTGTCAACAGGTGGCTTTTCGACAAAGTTTTTTACATTAAATAAGTTTTTTTCTACTTCACCACCAGGATTAATAATACCATATTTAGATACATCGTCTTTAGGTACTTCCATAACTGCAATAGTAGAAGCATGTGTCTCATCATAATCATTGATTAATTGTTTGGTTAATGGGATATTATCTTCCATGATATCATCCCCCAGCATTACAACAAATGGCTCATTGCCAACAAATGATTTTGCCTGTAATACTGCATGACCCAAACCAAGTGGGTGTGATTGCCGAATAAAGTGTAAATTTAATCCAGTTGTCTCTTCAACCAATTCAAGTAATTCTAACTTACCTTTTTCTTTCAAGTTAGTTTCAAGCTCTAAATTAGAATCAAAATGATCTTCAATCGGACGTTTTGCTTTTCCTGTAATAATTAAAATATCTTCAATTCCTGAAGCAAGAGCTTCTTCAACAATAAATTGAATAGTAGGTTTATCAACAATTGGTAACATTTCCTTAGCCATCGCTTTGGTTGCAGGTAAAAAACGCGTTCCTAATCCAGCTGCTGGAATAACAGCTTTCTTCACTTTAGACATATGTATTATTCTCCTTTTATAATTCCTGCTCAGATTTATGTTCTCTAAGCATTATATTTTTTACTGTTGTTGGAACGTCAGTATGGTTATAAATAACGTCATAAATAGCTTCTGTAATAGGCATTTCTATATGTCTTTCTTGAGCTAATTGATAAGCTGCTTTAGTTGTATAAACACCCTCAACAATCATGCCCATATTATTTAGTACATCATCTAATGAATTACCTTTTCCAAGTAAATACCCAGCTCTAAAATTACGTGAGTGTTCACTCGCACATGTTACTGCTAAATCCCCTACGCCACTTAATCCAATAAATGTCAAAGGATCAGCACCCATTGCAACACCTAAACGGCTAATTTCAGCTAATCCACGAGTCATAATCGCTGCTCTAGCATTATCTCCATAACCTAATCCATGTAAAGCTCCAGAACCAAGTGCGATAATATTTTTTAAAGCCGCACCCATTTCTACTCCAACGACATCACTATTAGTATATACTCTAAAATAGTCATTTGAAAATAAACGTTGAACGTACTCAGCAGCATGCATTGAATGTGATGCTGCTGTAATGGTTGTCACGTCTTTGACTGCTACTTCTTCTGCATGGCTAGGACCAGATAATACAACAATCGCTTGTCTATGATTTGGAGAAATTTCCTCTTCAAGTATTTCTGTGATACGCTTATGACTATCCTGTTCTAACCCTTTACTTGCATGAATAATAACCGGTTGATTGTTACATACTTGGTTAAATTGATGTGATACATCACGCATAGCCTTTGTTGGTACAACAAATAACACAGCATCTGCATCTTTCACACATTCCTTTAAATCTGATGTTCCTTTTAACTTACTGGGTAACGTAATTTCTTTCAAATAATGAGCATTAGTATGATGAGTGTTTATTTCATTAATTTGAGTTTCTTTATGTCCCCAAATAATCACATCATGCCCATTTTCAACGAGTACCATCGCTAAAGCAGTACCCCAAGATCCTGCCCCTAAAACAGCAATTTTTTGTTTCATCGAATTAAATTTCTCCTTTTAAAAAAACATTAGTATCTTTATTTTATCATAGGTTACTAAAAGAAGTAAGATGCGAGACGTTTTCCGCCACACATCTTACTTCTTATTTAAGACTATATGATCGATTATAATATGGCAAATTCTTATTTTTACGTCGAATGACAATTAAGATAAGCGCACCAATGAATAATAAAGCTGAAAGAATTTGTGATATTCTTAAACCACCGAAAAACATTAAACTATCTGTTCTCATTCCCTCGATAAAAAAGCGTCCAAATGAATACCATAAAATATACGTCAAGGCAACTTCTCCTCGTTTAAAAAATTGATTTTTTCTTCTTAATAAAATAATCACGATAAATCCAATCAAATTCCACGTGCTTTCATATAAAAAAGTTGGTTGTCTGTATGCACCATCAATGTACATATTCTCAATAATAAAATTAGGCAAATGTAACTTCATTAAAAAAACTTTGGTTGTTATTTCTCCAAATGCTTCATGATTCATAAAATTTCCCCATCGACCAATAGCTTGTGCTAATAAAACGCTCGGAGCTGCGACATCTAAAAACGTCCAAGTATTAATGAAGTGATGACGTGTATAAAGATATAATACTAAGCCACCCGCTATTAATCCACCATAAATAGCAAGTCCACCATTTCGAATAGCAAATATTTCAATTGGATGTTGCGCATAATATTGCCACTCAAATATAACATAGTACAATCTAGCCCCAACAATCGAAATTGGAAGAGCCCAGAGCATCATATCCACGACATCATCTTCTTTAAGTCCTACTCGAACAGCTTCTTTGGTAGCAAGCCATGAAACTAATACAATACCAGACACAATAATAATTGCATACCATTGAATCGCTATACCGAAAATATGAAAAGCTGTCGGATTAATTGTTGCTATCATTTATCAAACTCCTTGCCATTATCTGAATTTTCAGCAATCAATTCTGCTAAATTATTTTCAAATTTTTTCGTTGCATCATATCCCATTGTTTTTGCTCTAAAATTCATTGCTGCAACTTCAATAATTGCCGCAACATTTCGACCAGTAGAAACTGGAATACTAATTTTAGGTACGGGAACATGTGCTAAATCAATTGACTCAGTACCTGAACCTAATCTATCAAATGTATTATCAACACTCCAATCTCTAAGGTGTACAACAAGAGAGATATGAGCATGATTTCTAACGGCACTGGCCCCAAACAAGTTCATTACATCAATAATACCCACTCCACGAATTTCCATCAAATGTTCTAAAATTTTAGGAGATTCTCCAATAACAGTTCGTTCATCTTGACGGTAAATATCCACACGATCATCTGCAATTAAACGATGCCCTTTTTTAATTAATTCTAGACCTGTTTCACTTTTACCAATACCACTGCTACCTTGAATTAATACACCTAAACCATATACTTCTACTAATACACCATGAATAGAAACCCGTTCGGCTAGTTGACTTTCCAAAAAGTTTGAAATCATACCAGATAAACGAGAAGTAGAAATAGTAGATTGTATAATCGGTATTGCTTGTTTGTTTGCCGCCTTAACCAATTCTTGTGGCACGGATAATCCTCTAGCTACAACAAAACAAGGGGTATCATCATTACATAATTTTTTAAAAATAATTGTTTTTTCAGCTACTGTCATCTTTTCAATAAACGTAATTTCTTTCATACCTAATAATTGTATTCTATCATATGGGTAATAATTAAAATAACCAGTCAATTCCAATCCTGGTCGTGAAATTTCGCTGGAAGAAACAGTGCGATTTAAAAAATCATCACCTGAATATACATCCAGATGTAGTTGATTAACAATATCTTTGATTTGAACCATTTTTTCACTTCCTTACTTTAAGTACTCATCTTGTCTATTTTAACACTTAATTTGCTAAGTGACTATCTTTTGATACCGTTTTACTTTTCACTCGATTTATTTTTTTTGATTATAAATGATTCTTCTTCAATTTTTATTTTAGCTGCCAATAAAATTTTAGATACTGCTTCATTAATAATAAAACCAATGGCTATTGCCCCGCCTACTAAACACGCTTGAAAGCCATAATGGAGAGCGACTTCATAATGTTTTTCTGTCAAATTATTAAAGGTCTTAAATAACAGTCCACCTGGTACAATCGGCATAATTCCTGGCATATTAAATACTAGACTGGATACATTTTTCCACTTACTTAGTATGTGAGAAAAAAATACTAAAGCAAGCAATGCTATTAAAGAAGACAAGGCTTCACTAAAAGACAATTTTGTACATACATAATATACAAACCATGTAAACATCCCTGATAACCCACATAGCAAAGTATAATTTTTCTCAATGTTATAAAGAACAGCAATGGCACAACCAGCAATAAAACTAAAAAATAATTTTATAATCATCGAATCACCCCTTATAAAGCACTAGAAAAAATGATAGCAACGGGTAGTCCTAGCATTAAGGCTGTACTAAAAGCATCCATCGATTGAATCATTCCCGTCAAATAATTACCGTCCATCATTGCCCTAATAGCATTAACAAATGTCGTACCAGGTAACAATGGCATAATGCAACTAAATAAAATAGAGTATGGTTCACTCACCACATGTACTTTAACTAGACATACAATAAAAAAGCAAATAATAGTTGAATAAGACAGAATAGAAAAGATATTTATTTTTGTTGTTTCTTTTATTTTTAAATACGACCAATATCCAATAATTCCTAGAAAAAACGTTGTAAAAAAACTCCAGTTTAAGCCGTTCATAATGACATTCATCCCACCACAGACAAGCGCTGCACTAATAATTCGTGTTTTTTCAGGAAAAGAATAGTTTTTTTGATTAATGACTCTTAACTCATTTAAAAAGCTCTGAGTATCCATTTTATTAGCTAAAAAGTCATCTAATACTCGTTCAACTCGCAGTATTTTTTCAAAATTATATCCCGATTTTTCTACGGGAATCATTTTAACCGTATTATCATGTCTATTTATAATGACAAAGCTCGTTTCTGCATTAAAGGTTGATAACTCATTATTTTCTATATTTAAATGACTAATAATCTTATGTATATTGGCATTAATCATATCACTTGTCGCATTACTTTCTTGTAAAATCTTTCCATATAACAAACATACTTGTACAATATCATCAAAATTAGGTTGAGAATCCATCTTCATTTCCTTCTTTCCTAAAATGTATCCCATTTACTATAACGAAAAAAAATTCCTATTATACAGACATAATAGGAATAAAACATGATTTTTTATTTAATTCGTTTTAATGCGTGATGTTTAGCCAAAAAGAAAGGACGATAATAGGCCACAGTATCTGTCATAGGTAAGACATCTTCACTTAATTTTATATTCAGTTGATTTTCAATAAATTTTCTACGAATCATAAATGTTTCATACAAATCAACATAATGTTTTTTTATATCGCGTTGTAAGGTGCTATCTGCTAAAACAATACCACTTTCACAACTTGTTCCTGCATAACCTGCCATCGAGGGTATAATGTCTGTTTGAAACATCATCCCACTTTTTAATACGATATCAGATGTTGGATAGATTGGTGAAGATAACCATTCTTCATCAGCAAATAAATGTCCAGGATTTAAATGCCATCCATACGTTTTTTGTGGCAAAATGTCTTCTATGATACTGTACATCTCATGCCCAGTCATACCAATTTTTATTGTTTCAAGCCATGTGGCAATAGCATTGAAATACGGTTTTGCTAAGACATCTAAATAATCTTCTACTCCTGTTGGTAACTGTTTAGCGGTCGAAACAGCATAGCCTGCACGAGAAGTGAGTCCGCCTTTATATCCTACAGTCATAGATACTGGATCTCCCAAAGTCACTTTTTTATTAGTTGGGTACATATTGGCTTTTTCAAAACGTTCACCGGTTGCAGCAATTGTTACCACACTTCTTGGTTGTCCAAGCTCTTGCATCACGTCCCCAATCTCCATTTCTGAGATACCAACATCAAATGTTTGCAAACCCTTTGACATGCTTTGGCTAGATAGCTGAGCCCAAAATTCATAGTGAGCAATCTCATTACTGTTATTTGTAACTCTTGCTCCATTGTCACTACTAATAAATAATCCCGTTTGATTGGATAGATTTTTTTCATCTACTACTTCTTTTAATCCTTGTATTAAAAAGTTAGGTAAATCAAATAGTTTGTTATTATCACAATAGTGACTAGTGAATAACTTCCAACCTACTACACCAACTTGCATGTTATTTGACAATCCAGCTTCTTTAAAATAATTTGTAATTGGATTGTCATTATCCATTGGTTGATTTGCTAAAGATAAATGAGGCATGTGAATACCCTTAGCTTTAATACGTGATTTAGAAACTTTATTTAAGTTTTCATTTCCTAGTATTAAATAGGCCTCTTTTGTTTTATGTAACACTAACATACCTTCTTCAAAACGTGTCACAAATCCTGTCAAATATTCAAAATTTCCACCATGTTCCAAGTCACAATAAACAACAATAGCATCTAAGTTTTTATCTGACATTCTTTTAATTACTTTATCCAAGCGTTCTCCTATCGTATCATCTGTTAACGGTACAGGTTGAAGCTCTCTATCAACTACTAATTCCTCTACTATATCTAAATCTATATTCATCAATACAATAAACCTCCTATTTTTATTTATCTATTCAATATCATAACATAAGTTAATGACTACTATACATTATAGGATAATGATAGATTAACAAAATTTAGCGATTTATTTATGACAATATCTTGATTTTAAACGTTACAACCAATGCTCATTGAGCTACTATTAGGTTTATTAATTGATAAACTTACTTTCATATCTCTACTTGAATTCAAACAAAAAAAGAACCCTATATTCATAGAGTTCTTTTTTAGTTAATAATGACTCATTAACGACGAATTTCTTTAATTCTTGCTGCTTTACCATGTAATGAACGGATGTAATAAAGTTTCGCACGACGAACTTTACCATAACGAATTACTTCGATTTGAGCAACACGTGGTGTATGAATTGGGAAAGTACGTTCCACACCAACACCATTAGAAATTTTACGTACAGTGTAAGTTTCGCTAATTCCAGCTCCACGGCGTTTGATTACAACACCTTCAAATAACTGGATACGTTCACGAGTACCCTCAACAACTTTAGCATGTACACGTACAGTGTCACCAGGTCTAAAAGCTGGGATATCAGAGCGCAATTGTTCTTTTGTAATTTCTTCTATTAATGGATTCATGTCCACATTCTCCTTATTCTAAACATTCATATGAGTCTTACACAGCGGAATGTTGTGATAGATGAGCCATTTGACTCACTAAATAATAATAGCATAATTACTCTTTTCAGTAAAGAGGCTAAATACTTTTTTCTTCCTTTTTCACTTCTTCTAGTAATCTTTCCATCTCTTTTGTTAACTCAATCGATTCTAACATATCAGGTCGTCTTAAGTAGGTTCTTCTAAGCGATTCTTTTAACTGCCATTCTTCAATTAATTTATGATTTCCATTGGTTAATACGTGAGGAACTTCCATTCCTTCATAATTAGCCGGACGTGTGTATTGTGGATGCTCCAAAAGACCTGTTGAATGAGAATCGGTTTTGGCTGACTGATCATTACCCAAAACTTCTGGTAATAACCTCACTGTTGCATCAATCATCACCATTGCGCCAAGCTCTCCACCTGTTAACACATAATCACCAAGTGACACTTCATCGGTTACTAAAGAACGAATTCTTTCATCATAGCCTTCATAATGACCACAAATAAAAACCAAGTGTTCCTCTTTAGAAAATTCTTCCGCCATCTCTTGATTAAATCGTTTGCCTGCTGGATCAAGTAAAATCACACGAGGTTTAGTTTTTGCGTCTTCTTCAATGAAAGTAAGTGCATCATGGATAGGTTGAACTTTCAACAACATTCCTGCTCCCCCACCATACGGGTAATCATCTACTTGTTGGTGTTTATTTGTCGAAAACTCTCTAAAGTTTCTTACATGAACATCCAGCAACTCTTTAGTGATGGCTTTTCCTAAAATAGATTCAGTTAGCGGACCTTCAAACATTTTTGGAAAAAGAGTTAAAACATCAATTCTCATCGTCAATCAACCCTTCTGGAATATCAACAGTCACTTTCTTCGCATCCACATTTACATTTAAAATAACTGATTCAATATAGGGTAACAAGATATCCTTTTTCCCATGTTCTTTATGTTTGACTACCCACACATCATTGGCTCCTGGAGATAATATTTCTTTTATGGTTCCTAATAGTTCTCCTGTTTCATCTACTACTTCACACCCAATAATTTCATGATAATAAAAAGCATTTTCCTCTAATTGACCGATTTCGTCTTTTTTAACTTTTAAAATGCCGTTACGATACTTCTCAACGTCATTAATATTCGGATGACCCTCAAAACTAACAATATCAAAATTTTTATGTTTTCTGTGAGATTTTATCATTAACTCAACCATGTCTTTTCCATCTTGAAATAGGTACAATATATTCCCTTTTTTATAGCGTTTTTCTGGAAAATCTGTTTGAGAAATTACTCTGACTTCCCCTTTAATTCCTTGTGTATTAACAATTTTTCCAACATTTAAATACTCTGTCACCTTTATTCCCTCATTTCACATATTCATTTTATTATTGTAACATTTTGCTTAAGCCAAAGCGAAACATTTTAAAAAGCATTGGCTAAAAAACTAACCAATGCTCTCTAATCATTTCTATTTATCTAACACTTTGATTGATTCAATCGAATCTCCAGGCACTTGTGGTGGTATTGAAAAAGTTAGAGCTGGTGTTGGGGTCAAAGTGAACTCGATTATTGCCCCATATCTCACTTTATCTTTGTTTTTAGTTTTATCATATAGTTTTTTATCCACATTTAACACTACGCCATTAGAATCAAGAACATCATGAATAGCGTCAGGGTCACATACTATATCAACCGACTCAAATGATAAAATAACCGTATCTTTTTCAATAATCGGATCCATTGTTAACCTTCCTTCAAAGATGGGACGGCTTTTTTGGTTAGATTCCCTAACAGCTGAAGTTGATGAAGAAATTTCACCAGTTCTTTTAGTAGTTTGTCCTGCACTTGCTGTAGTATTCACTCCAGATGAGCAACCAGAGATAACAAATACACTACTAATCAACATACTACTTAAGATTATTTTTTTCATTTTACCCCCCATAACAAACTGATGTCTACAACACAATTTTATATTACATAGTAAATATATCTTTTTTAGTAATAAAGTGTGAAATTTGTGTTAATTTACTTTTTTAATAACTTATGAATGACTTTTCGAATAAGATAAAAAATCGGTACTGACACGCTCATTAATGGTAAATACACAAAAGCTAACTGACTGTTATATATGCTTACCAGTGAGAAAATGTTATCAAAAAATGTAAAAATGAATAAAAACAATACGATTAAAACACTTAAAAGTTCTATAATCTTTTTCGTCAAAGGCTTAGCTATTTCCCTAAGAACAATGAAACCAATAAATCCTGTCAATAAGACTGTTACGGTTGATTTTTGTTCATAAGACCACCCTAATATATTTCCTAACACCTCAATCAATAAAGTCATAATGACGACTGTTAACCCACTAGCTAGTGGTGGTTCAAATACATTTTTCAAAAAAGTTCCCTTGATCGGCTGCGTATTTGGTCTAAGTGCTAAAAAGAAAGAGGGTATTCCCACTGTTAAAGCATTAATTGGACTTAATTGAATAGGTTGAAAAGGATATGCTGAACTGACAAAAATATAAATTGCTGCTAAAAACAATGAATAAACTGTTTTAGTCAAGTACAGAGAAGACACTCGTTGAATATTGTTAATAACTTGTCTTCCCTCTAATACAACATCTATCATGGAATCAAAATTAGAATCTAATAAAACGAAATCAGCAATCCCCTTTGCAGCGTCACTCCCATTTGCCATAACGATGCTACAATCAGCTTGTTTTAACGCTAAAATATCATTCACTCCGTCTCCTGTCATCCCGACAACATGATTTTCTTCCTGAAGTGCTATGACTAGCTTTTTCTTTTGTTCTGGTGAAACTCGCCCAAAAATACGGTGTGTCTTCACAATTTCCGGAATTTTCTCATCTGGTACTTTACTCATATCAATTGATTCTTCATCATGCGATACGCCAGATCGTTTAGCTATCTGTGAGACCGTTTCTGGATGGTCTCCAGATATAATACATATATCCACTTTCTCCTGCTTAAAATAATCAAGCGTCTGAGGTGCTTCTGGTCTAATTTCATCTTCAAGGTAAATAAATCCTAATAATTCTAATTGATCTGGTAATACCTGGGATATCTCAATATCATTACTTTTAGCCACCGCAATAATTCGTAATCCTTTTTCAAAAGCCAATCCCATTTTTTTAGTTTGATCTTCAGAAAAGTCTTCAAATAAATACTCAGGGGCTCCCATAAAATACGTACCGTTTTCTTGAAATGTAATAGCACTCCATTTTCTCGCTGAAGAGAAAGGTATCTGTTTGACCGGCTTAAGTAAATTTTCGTCGCTTTGATTAAAATAGTTCATTAAAGCTAGTCCAGTCGCATTATCTTCATTCAACCCTTTAATCATTGAACCAACTAAAATAGAAAAGGTTTCATCTGTCAAATGAGTTGTGTCCACTGTATCATATTCTACAACTTTTAGTTGTCCGCTTGTTAACGTTCCTGTTTTATCTAAACAAAGAACGTCTACTCTAGCCAATGTTTCTATAGCACCCATTGTTTGTACCAACACTTGCCTACGACTTAATTTGATAACACCAACAGCTAGTGCAACAGTTGTTAATAAAATAAGGCCTTCTGGAATCATCCCCATAATGGCTGCTGTACTGCCTAAAATCGCTTCATTCAACTGAGTTCCACTTGTTAAACTGGTTATCATTAAAATAGCACCGATTGGTATGATTACCATGGTAAGCAAACGGATTAGACGATTCATCAACAGAATTAATTCACTATAAATGCCTTTAGTTTGCTTGGCTTCCATACTAAGTTTGTAGTTATAACTATCTTCTCCAACGTGCGTTGCTTGCATCACCCCACTACCACTGACAATATAACTTCCTGAATAAACAGAAGACCCAATAGTTTTTATGATAGGATCAGATTCACCAGTTAATTGAGACTCATCACATTCCATTCCTTCAGTATCTAAAATAGTTCCATCTACAACAATTTGCTGTCCACGTTTAACTATGATTAAATCATCTTTGACAACCTCATTTTGTGGAATATCAAATATTTGATGATTTCTTATTACCATTACTTTTGATTCACTAAGTAAGCTTAACCGATCAATATTATTTTTCGCTTTGATTTCTTGATAAACGCCAACTAAAGTATTGGATACAATCACACCCAAAAACAGTAAATTTTTATAACTTCCAGTATAGATAATAAAACCAGCTATGACTAAATTAATAAAATTAAATAATGTAAAACTATTCTCAAATAGAATCTGTTTAAATGAACGTGTTGTCTTAGGGATTGCTTGATTTACTTCTCCTCTAGCTATTCTATTTAACACTTCTTCATCTGTCAGTCCTGGATAGGATTTTCTTTTTGACATATCATCCCACTCCTAACACTTGTTATACAATAAGAATACCATTTATTAAAAAAACTGTCTGCTTGAGACACTAAATTTTTCACTATTTAGATATAGTTAAAAAAGAGACGATCTCTCATCTCTTTTTAACTACTTATTCAAAATAATTTGAGTAATACGTTGAATACAGAATGAAATACCATCAGTTGCTGCATCTTGTTTAAGCTCTGACACATCAAATACTTCACTATCAACTCTAGCATTTTCAGCATCAATCGAATCAATCATTTCTTGACAGCCTTCAACATATTCTTTAAATGCTTTTTCCAATTTTTTATGAATTCCTAAAACTCTAACAGGTGCTTTTAGGTGGCTCAAAGTGTTTTCCATTACCCTATATTCTTCTGTGCCTTCAGAAAAACGGCTCTTAATATCTGTTAATTGTTCAACCGTCAAATCTGATAAATTTCCCTCATCAATTGCCGTACGAATAATTTCATATGACGGATTCATTTTTTCTCCCACTTTTTCAGATTCAGTCACAATGGCATTAATTACTTGTAAATATTGCCCTATATTTGGTTTCTTCAACATAATTCCCCTCTTTCAACCATTCTTATTTATTTTACCTTTTTTAAATAAATGTTAAAGGATCAGTTACAATAACTCTACTAGACATTGCAACACATTAATTCAATATTATATAGATACCTTTAGTTTGTCAATAAAAACAAAAAACTATCCAAAAGAGATTGGATAGTTTTAATGTCCTATTTATAAATTGTTTTTCTTTGAACCCATTTGACACATTCTACAATTGGTAGAATAGCAAATGATCCAATAAATACAGCTAACCATTGATGTCCATCTAAATGAGCCACTTTAAACAAATCATTAAATCCAGGTATCACAATTGTAGATGCTAGTAAAACAAATGAAAGTAAAATCGCGTAATTGAAGATTTTATTTCTAAATGCTCCTACTTTAAAGATTGATTCATGAACAGATTTTACGTTAAAGGCATGGATTAATTGAATTAATCCCAGTGTAGCATAAGACATCGTTAACGCATCTGCATGGATAGCATCATAACTTGAGTGAACCGGGTTATTAATGGCATACATGTACACACCAAGTGTCAATCCTGCTTCTAAAATCCCCTGATAAATAATACTACTCATAACACCACCTGAAAAGAAGTCTGAATCTCGACCACGTGGTTTGTGTTTCATAATACCTTTTTCAGCAGGTTCCAATCCTAATGCAATCGCTGGGAATGTATCAGTTACTACGTTTATCCATAATAAGTGGACTGGTAATAATGTATCCCAACCGAGCATTGTCGCAATAAATAAAGTTAAAACTTCCCCTAAGTTTGCAGCAAGTAAGTATTGAACTGTTTTTTGAATGTTTGAAAATACTTTACGTCCTTCTTCAACGGCAACGATAATAGTGGAGAAGTTATCATCAGCTAAGACCATATCACTTGCACCTTTAGATACTTCCGTACCAGTAATACCCATACCTATACCAATATCAGCAGTTTTAAGAGCTGGTGCATCGTTTACTCCGTCTCCAGTCATCGCCACTACTTTTCCATCTTTTTGCCATGCTTTAACAATACGTACTTTATGTTCAGGTGACACTCTAGCGTAAACGGAATATTGTTCAATAGAATTAGCTAGTTGCTCATCTGACATATTATTCAATTCGCCACCAGTAATAACAGCATCATGTTGACCTTCTTTTAAAATACCGAGACGCACAGCGATTGCTTCAGCAGTGTCTTTATGGTCACCAGTAATCATAATTGGACGAATACCAGCTTCTTTGGCAACACGTACAGCTTCAGCTGCTTCTTTACGTTCTGGGTCAATCATCCCGACTAAACCTGAGAAGATTAAATCTGTCTCAACAGTTTCACTTGTTAATTCACTTGGAATCTCATCTACAATTTTATAAGCCATAGCAAGTACACGTAATGCCTGCGTCGCTAATTGTTTATTAGTCTTTAAAATCAAATCTTCTTCTGATTTATCCATTGGTTTAATGTCGCCATTGACGTCATAGTTTGTACAACGTTTCAATAATTCATCAGGCGCACCCTTTACAGCTACAAAGAAACGACCGTCAGGTAATTTATGGAATGTCGACATTAATTTTCTATCAGAATCAAATGGTACTTCGGCTAAACGTGGTTCGTCTTTTAATTTTGATGCAATATCATAACCACGGTCTTCACCATATTTAATTAAAGCAGTTTCTGTTGGGTCACCAATTAATGTGCCATCGTCAGAAATTTTTGTATCATTACAAAATGTCATGATTTTTAATGTGGTATTGTCTAAGGGGATATCTTTTGAATCACGTATTGATTTATTATTTGTAAAGACTTCCTCAACTGTCATTTGGTTTAACGTCAATGTACCAGTTTTATCTGAACAGATAATATCAGTACTACCTAATGTTTCAACAGCTGGTAATTTTCTAACTAACGCATTACGTTTAGCCATTTTTTGTGTTCCTAAAGCTAAAATAATCGTTACAATCGCTGGTAATCCTTCTGGAATCGCAGCAACGGCTAATGATACAGATGTTAATAACATTTCCATCCAATCATGGCCACCACGTAACATCCCAACACCAAACATCACAATACAGATAAAAATAATAGCAATTGATAATACTTTACCTAATTTATTTAGGTTTTCTTTCAATGGTGTATTCGTTTCGTCAGCTTGAGCTAACATGTTAGCAATTTTACCAACTTCGGTGTTCATACCTGTACCAGTTACCACACCAACTCCACGACCATATGTCACATTACTATTCATATAAGCCATATTGATTCGATCACCAATACCAATATCTTCTTTTTCTAACACAACTGCTTCTTTTTCAACGGGGACAGACTCACCAGTTAAGGCTGCTTCTTCAATTTTTAACGACGCTGTTTCAATCAAACGCATATCAGCTGGAATCACATCACCTGCTTCAAGTAACACAATATCACCAGGCACTAAATCTGTACTTTTCACTGTTTTAGTTGTATTATCACGACGTACATTAGCATTTGGTGTGGACATATCTTTCAATGCTTCAATTGCTTCTTCTGCTTTTGACTCTTGGAAAACACCAAATATCGCCATGATGAAAACTACAACAATAATCATAACCGCTTCAACTTGATCCCCCATGAAAAATGAAAGAACAGCTGCTGCTAATAAAATAATAATCATAAAATCTTTGAACTGGTCTAAAAATTTACTAAATAAACTTTTTTTCTTTCCCTCATCCAATTGATTATGACCATACTCCTTAAGGCGTTTTTCCACCTCCGTAGCACTCAACCCATTAGGAGTTGATTGCAATTTTTCTAACACTTGTTTCTCATCTTCAACATAAAATGCATCGTTCAACTGCTTCTTTTTTTGCTCTGACATCTCTTTTCCTCCTTTTATTTGTCGCTATACATAAGTCAAATAAAAAAAGACCTATGTATGCTTAACTACATACATAAGTCTCACTATTTAAGGTAACACCAGAAATGCGTCGTGATTTCGATTGGTGGCATTACCGCAGTATGTAGAACTGCCAGTTACTCCCTTATGAATAATTCCACTTGATTATATCATGAAAATTTTTAACTTACAATTAATTCACTATTTTCTTAAAAAATTCATGATTATGATTCGACATTAAACATTTGTTGACCATATTTTTCACCAGAAACCAAATCATAAACCATTAACTGATAGTCCTCATAGAGCTCTCTTTCTTCTTTAGTAAAAGATACTTCTTTTTCCCATTTTCCATTTACATAATACATTTGTTTTTCAAATGCCGGAAGAATTTTTTGTAACTCCAATAACATGGCATTGAATCCTGTCTGCTCAACAGATGAAAAATCGGTAATCAAGCTAGAAAAATAAAATGGGCTCATCACTTCTTGGTGATGAATCGTTTTATTTAAAGTATCATAAATTAAATACTCTGTTAAATGTGTTGTAAATGGATTATTTTTTTCTACAATATTGTCTGGGTAAATTGACGGTAAATGATCCCCCCAGAAAACCACAATTGTCTGTCTATCTAATTTATTAATGTCCTCAATAAATTGTTTCAATGCGTTTGATGTGTATGAAATATCTAACGCATAATTATCAATTGAGGCGCTAGATGCTAAGTTCGTTAATGTATAAGGTGAATCCGTGTATTTATTATTATATGGCATATGCGTTTGCATTGTCACAAGATGGACAAAAGACGCTTTATCAGATTTCTCCATTACATCTAGCACTTCACTAAACGCTGAGGCATCTGAAATATAACCATTATTTGACAACCTTTCCTTATGAGTCATGGTATTTTCATCTAAAAACCGATTAAATCCAAGAACATTGTAAACATCTTTGCGTTTATACATGGATGTATTGTAAGGATGGATAGCTACTGTTTGATAATCCTGTTGTTTTAAACTCGAGACAATCGATGGAAATTCCGTTTTCTTAGGTAACATCATAGTATATGGTGTCGTCATTTGAGGGTTAAGTAATCCCATTGAAATTCCTGTCAATGCTTCAAATTCGATATTTGCTGTCCCACCACCATAGTTTTGCGACAACATCTCGCCAGAATAAACAGACTGTCGTGCCACACTCCTAAAATCAGTAATAGGACTTTTATTTAATTTAATGCCATCTAACTTTTCAGGATCAGAAAAACTTTCAGACATAATAAATACCACATTAGGTTTTTCCTTGTTTTTCTTTTTAGCGTTATTCTCTTTTGCTTTTGTATCATATTTTTTGACGATTTTGTCGATTGTTTCTTTCGAATAATTTTTTGGTTTATCCATGGCTTCAACTTTTAAATTATATAAAAAGCCACCCATAAAACCTGTATTATAGTAGTTCATTTTTTGACTATATGGAATCCATAGCGCAGTTTTATTGTACTCTTTTCGTAATAGATTGTTTGGTTGGTTAAATAAACTGGCATAAAATAGCCCTGCGATTGAGACAACAAAACATACTAAACGAATGACTTGTTGACGTTTACTTAAACGAATTGAGCGATATAAGGCGTAGACTAGTCCTGCTAATGCTAAAAATATCAGCACTAACGTTAAAATAAAATACGTATTTCCAATGATATCTTTCATCATCGTAAACTCAAAAATCATTTTTAAATCATCTGGGTAGATAGGTTCCATCCTCAATGCCATTTTCTGACTGTTAGCAATACCAAGTAACCCAATACTCGTGATATAAATGATATTTCCCATTAAAAATGACCCACTCAGACTAATAAGAAACATATCTAAAAATAGTAATACAAGCGTTCCTAGTAAAAATTTCTCAACATGCCACTCCAACGCAAACTTCCACGCAAGCGAGAAGCTCCAAGTATTTTGACTTAATTGTAAATAGAAATTACTTAAGTAAACAATGATTAAAGTTAGTAAGATTTTGGTAATTGGACTAGTAAAAATCCTTCTTAGCCATGATTTTTTTTGGGTTTGCTCTACTCGTCTTTGAACCCTTGATTCTATTTTACCCAAAACGTGTCTCCTAACGTAATCGGTAAATGACGTTTATGTTCTGACTTTTGATACCATCTCTCAATTGTTTCTCTATCTTTATCACTAACTTCTTTACCTTCTAAGTAATCATCAATTGCCTCATAAGTCACACCTAAAGCATCTTCATCGGCTATCATTGGTCTATTTTCTTCTAAATCAGCTGTTGGAATTTTCTCATACAATGATTTATCAGCACCCAGTTCTTTTAGCAAGGCTTTTCCTTGTCTTTTGTTTAATCCAAATAAAGGTAAAATATCTGCTGCGCCATCACCAAATTTGGTAAAAAAACCTGTTAGATTTTCAGCGGCATGATCTGTCCCAATTACCGCGCCACTTCTTTGACCGGCCACCGCATATTGCGATACCATTCTTTGACGAGCTTTAATATTTCCTTTATTAAAATCACTCACCACGATATTTGAACCTTCATTTAATTCTTTCACTAAAGCATCCACGCTAGATTTTATATTTATAACTAATGACTCATCTGGTTGAATAAAATGTAATGACTTTTGTGCGTCATCTTCATCTTTTTGCACGCCATAAGGCAAACGAACGGCAATAAATTTATAATCAGTATCACCAGTTTCTTCACGTAATTCACTGATTGCTAGTTGTGCTAGTTTACCTGCTAAAGTAGAGTCTTGTCCGCCGCTAATACCTAAAACATACGTTTTTAAAAATGGGTGCGCTAACATGTAGTCTTTTAAAAAGGCGACACGTATGGCAATTTCTTCCTTAGCTTTTATATATGGCTTAACTTGTAAATTCCTTATAATCAATTGTTGTAACTCTGTCATATCCATCTCTCCTTACATTTAACCCCTATTTTACCATAAAAAAAAATAAATGACATACTATCATTTGTTTACTTTAGTAAATTTTGATAAAAAATTACTAGAAACGTTTTGTCTTAATTTTTCGATAGGTAACCAAAATATAATTTGACTTTGGGTCAATTTGGGTAATACTTCCTGTTCACTTATCTCAGCACGATATAAAAATACTGTTTCGGTTCGTTCAACATGTTGATGAGTTGTTTGCTCAATAATATCGACATATTCAATTGTTTCAAATGATAAACCTAATATATCTTTACCATATCTTTCAATTGCTTCAAGTGTTGTTTCTGCAAATTCAGGTTGGACTTCAAGAAGATGTTTATCACCATCTTTATTAGTGGTAACCAAACAATGATCATTATGTTCAATCCATATTACTATTTTAAACGGTTGATTATTTGTTGAACAATTCATTTCACCAATCCTTTCAATAAAAAAAGACTCCTGATAAAATACCAGAAATCTTTTCGACACTGAAGACTATTCTGCAGCGTTTTCGTCTTTGAGACCATATTTTTTGTTGAAACGATCCACACGTCCGTCTGCTTGTGTAAATTTTTGACGTCCAGTATAGAATGGATGTGAATCTGAAGTGATTTCCACACGAATAACTGGATATGTGTTACCATCTTCCCATTCAATTGTTTCTTCAGATGTTTTAGTTGATCCAGATAAGAATTTGAACCCTGTTTGTGAGTCCATAAATACTACTGGATGATATTCTGGATGAATTCCTTGTTTCATATTTCTCTCTCCTTTGCCCTGATTCATGTGCTGAAACAGAGTTATTATTACAACGATACTATATTAACATGTTCAATGATTTTTAGCAATTCATTTTTTTAAAAAAGAAACGTCTTTAAATGTATCAAAAAAGGTTTCATTATTTTTTGTTTTCTTTAAAAAAGTTAATAATTGATGTGTTGAATTAATCGAGTCACCTTTCATATGACGGCGTAATTTCCATATTTCTTCCAAGTGTTCTGGAGACATAAGCAATTCTTCACGTCTCGTTCCTGATCGTTTAATATCGATTGCCGGAAACACACGGCGTTCTGATAATTCTCTTGATAGATGAAGTTCCATATTACCTGTTCCTTTGAACTCTTCATAAATCACATCATCCATTCGACTTCCTGTATCAACTAAAGCAGTCGCCAGAATAGTTAAGCTTCCGCCTTCTTCAATATTTCGTGCAGCTCCAAAGAAACGTTTTGGTTTATAAAAGGCTGCAGGGTCAATCCCTCCACTAAGTGTTCGTCCGCTTGGTGGAATAACTAAGTTGTATGCTCTGGCCAAACGAGTGATACTGTCCATTAAAATCACCACATCACGTTTATCTTCCACTAAACGTAACGCTCTTTCTAACACAAGTTCAACGACACGAGTATGATTTTCAGGCATCTGGTCAAAGGTAGAGGATACTACTTCACCATCAACACTTCTTTCAATATCAGTTACTTCTTCCGGACGTTCATCAATTAATAAGACAATTAACTCCACATCTGGATAATTTTTTGAAATGCCATTAGCAATCTCTTTTATGACACTCGTTTTACCAGCTTTTGGTGGTGCGACAATTAGACCACGTTGACCAAAACCAACTGGTGCAAATAAATCAATCATTCGTGTTGATAAATCTGTTTTTGTTGTTTCTAATACTAATTTTGTATCAGGATAAAGCGCCGTAAGTGCTGGAAAATGCGGACGTTGTTTGGCATCTTCTGGATTTTTTCCATTAACCGTTTCAACATGCATCAATCCATAATAACGCTCGCTCTCTTTTGGCGGTCTTGCTTTTCCTGATACTTTATCCCCGTTTCGTAATCCAAATCGTCTAATTTGTGATGAGGAAATATAGATATCTTCTTTACTGGGTGTATAATTAATAGGTCGTAAAAAGCCATATCCATCATTTGATATAATATCTAATACACCTTCCACCATAAAAAAGCCTTGTTTTTCTGCTTGTGCACGAATGACAGCCAATGATAATTCTTTTTTATTCATTTGACTATAATAAGGTATCTTAAAATCTTTTGCATAAGCATATATTTCTTTTAGGGTTTTATGTTCTAATTCACCCATTGTTAAATAATCACCCATATTATCCCTCTTTATCCGTGCCTTCTTCCATATGAATATCAGCACCTAGATTTGTTAATTTATCAATGATATTATCGTACCCACGTAAAATATTATCCACATTAGAAATGCGAGTTGTTCCACTTGCCATGATACCAGCAGTTACCAAACAAGCACCTGCACGTAAATCACTCGCCGTAACATCTTCTCCTACAAGTTCTAAATCATCTTGACCATTTAATACAATCATTTTCCCTTCAATACTTGCGTTTGCTCCCATGCGAACTAATTCTGGAATATGATTGACTCGCTGCTCATATATTGTATCTGTCACAATACTTTTTCCATTGGCTTTTAATAATAGTGGGGTAATAGGCTGTTGTAAATCTGTTGCAAATCCTGGATAAGGAACCGTTGTAACGTTGATTGGTTTTAGGTTTTTAGCTGGATGTACTTCAATACTATCTTCTCGAATAGTCATTGGCACACCCATTTCTTCTAATTTTGAGATAAAACTTTCTAAATGCTCATAAATAACATTTTGGACTATAACACCATCACCATGAGCAGCTGCCATTGATAAATAAGTCCCTGCTTCGATACGATCTGGGATGATTGAATGACGACATCCTTTTAATTCTGTCACGCCATCAATCCGAAGTTCATTCGTACCAGCGCCACGAATTTTAGCTCCCATGTTATTTAATAATGTTGCGACATCAATAATTTCAGGCTCTCTTGCGGCATTTTCAATCACTGTTCGACCTTTTGCTTTTACCGCCGCTAACATGACATTAATCGTTGCACCAATTGACACCATATCCATATAAATACGTGTGCCTTCTAACCCATTTGGTGATTTTAAGTAAGTTGCTCCATGTTCAGTTGTTACTTCAGCTCCAAGTGATTCAAACCCTTTGATATGTAAATCGATAGGTCTTGGTCCTAAATAACAGCCACCTGGAAGACCAACAACACCTTCACCAAATTTACCTAGTAACGCTCCCATAAAATAATATGAGGCACGTAAACTATTAATTTTTCCACTTGGCATTGGTATGGATACCATGTTGGTTGGATCAATTATCATAGTATGATTATCAAAAGTTACTTTCACACCCATAATTTCTAAAATTTCTTTTAAAGAGTGCACATCTTTAATATCAGGTACTCCTTCTAAAATAACAGGAGTATCAGCTAAAATAGCAGCAGGAATTAAAGCAACAGCACTATTTTTAGCACCACTAATTGTGACAGTGCCTTTTAATTTTTTTCCACCATTTATAATTAATTTTTTCATTTTGTCTTAATGACCTCACTTTAGTCTTTAAAAAAGCCGCTTAAAATAAGCAGCCAAATAAGTTTCGTTATGCATAATATAGTTGTATTCTATCACACAATATAAATGAAAAAAAGCACTTGGTAAATTTATACGTAAAAAAAGAGCGACTGACAAAGTCAGACACTCTTTTTTCATTCAAGCTTTAAAATTATGCTTTACCGTTTGATCCAAACCATTGGATACGTTCTTTAACTAACTCAGTTACTGCGGTAGTACCTGGAGCTAATAATTTACGAGGGTCAAATCCTTTACCTTCTAAGTCTTTGCCTTCTTCAATGTATTTACGTGTTGCAGCTGCAAATACTTCTTGACATTCAGTATTAACGTTAATTTTTGATACGCCTAAAGAGATTGCTTTTTGGATTTGATCTAATGGAATACCAGAACCACCATGTAATACCATTGGTTTACCATCGATTACTTCAGCAATTTCAGCTAAACGATCAAAGCTCAAACCAGCCCAGTTTTCAGGGTAAGAACCATGAATATTACCAATACCTGCAGCTAAGAAATCAATTCCTGTTTCAGACATTGCTTTACATTCAGCTGGATCTGCTAATTCACCAGAACCGATAATGCCGTCTTCTTCTCCACCAATTGATCCAACTTCACACTCTACAGAAACACCTTTAGCGTGAGCTTTAGCAACAACATCTTTTGCTTTTTCTAAATTTTCTTCAAATGGTAAGTGAGAACCATCAAACATTACAGATGTGTAACCAATTTCGATACATTTTAATGCATCTTCGTATTCACCATGGTCTAAGTGTAATGCTACTGGAACTGTAATTCCCATTGAGTCAATTAAGTCGTTAACTAAATCATAACATACTTGGTAACCACCCATATATTTTGCAGCACCCATAGAAGTTTGAATCATTACTGGAGAATTAGATTCTTGAGCCCCTTGTAGGATAGCTTTAGTCCATTCTAAATTGTTTGTGTTGAATGCACCAACTGCATATTTGCCCTCTTTAGCTTTTTTTAACATTTCTGTTGCTGATACTAATGCCATAATTAAATTCCTCCTATTATGTTATCACTCTATTTGGTATAGGTGATACTTAACTAACACCATCATTTTAACACTCTTTAGTTATTTTTGCTAGTCAAATCACAATCTTTGATGCTATTTTCAGAAAATTTTATTACAGTCCTTTTTTAATAAAGATTGAATCCTGTTTCCTTTGTATCGATGTAAATATTTTTAAATTGACTATAAGCATCAAGGATAGCTTTATGCGTCTCACGTCCAATACCAGATTTTTTGTATCCACCAAAAGGTGCTCCGGCGGGAATTTGATTATATGTATTAACCCATACACGTCCGGTTTCAATTCCTCGACTCACTTTAAGAGCTGTGTTGATGTTTTTAGTCCAAACACCCCCACCTAAACCATATTCAGAATCGTTTGCCATTTTTATCACTTCATCAATTGTTTTAAATTTAATCACTACTGCAACTGGACCAAAGATTTCTTCTTGAGCCACTTCCATATCATTAGTCACATCAGTTAAAAGTGTCGGTGCCACGTAACATCCTTTTCCTAAGTCTCCATCAAGGCGTTTTCCACCTGTTAAAATCGTTGCACCTTCTTTACGCCCTACTTCAACTGCTTCTAAAATTTTATTTACTTGTCCCTCATTCACTTGGGCACCCATTTGGACATTTTCATCCAACGCATCCCCAACGACTACGGCTTCAAATTTTTCTTTTAATTCTGCTACGAATTTATCGTAGATTCCTTCTTGCACGAAAATCCTTGATCCTGCACAGCATACTTGTCCTTGATTAAACAAAATACCAAGTTGTGCTCCCTCAACTGCTTTTTCAAATGGCATATCATCAAAGAAGATATTCGCTGATTTTCCACCCAATTCAAGGGTTGCAGGAATTAATTTATCCGCTGCAGCTTGAGCAACTTTATAACCAACTTCAGTTGATCCGGTAAAGGCTAGTTTATTAAATCCATCATGTTTTAACATATAATCGCCTGATTTAGATCCTTTACCTGTAATTAAATTTAACACACCCTTTGGTAACATTGGACCAATCAACCTAACTAATTCTAATAAGCTTAAAGAAGTGGAAGATGATGGATGAATGACGATAGTATTTCCAGCAGCTAGAGCTGGAGCTAATTTCCACGCTGCCATCAAAATGGGAAAATTCCATGGAATAATTTGTCCAACCACCCCGATTGGTTCTCTTAAGATAAGTGTTAAAGTATCTTTATCTAACGCTTGCGCTGAGCCTTCCTCGCTACGAATGACACCTGCAAAATATCTAAAATGATCGGCACTAAGTGGTACATCCACCGATTTGGTCTCACGAATTGGTTTTCCATTATCAATAGATTCTATATAGGCTAAATGTTCCATATTTTCATCAATAACATCTGCAATTTTTAATAATAAATTACTTCTATCCACAAGTGACCAATCACGCCATTCAGGTAATGCTTGTTGTGCGGCATCAACGGCAGCATCAACGTCGGCATCAACGGCATCAACAAATGAGCCAATTTTTTCTCCATTTACAGGCGAAAAAGTATCTAACATCTCTCCCTTAGCGCCTTTTGTCCACTCTCCATTAATAAATAAATTATATTCTTTGTATATATCTTTAAAAGCTGTCATAACAATTCTCCTTTGATATTTTTTTATTTCGGTATAGTTAAAATTGTATCTGCTTTCATTTTAAAATTCAAGCGTTATGCTTATAAAAAAAAGAGTATCTCTACTCTTCCTCATTATGTGTTTGTTCAATTTCTTTTCCTAAAAAATAAGAGATAGCAGTTCTGATCACGACAATTCCACCTAAGATAACAATATCTTGTGTTGATGGGTTTAAAATAGTTTCAATAATATCTGACGCAATAAGCACTTCTAAACTTAGTAATATATAAGATCCTAAATATAATTTAATTTTATTATTTCTGAAAGATATTTCTTCCCTTGTGCCGCTTCCAAATTCATTTTTAGTAAAATCGATGACGGCTTTTGCCACACCCACTAAGAGAATAATCACTGAAAAAGCATTTAATACAAAAATTATTTTATCTACTACCTCACTAATCATTGCTATCCCTCCTATTCTATAATAAACAAAAAAGAGCATCAAATGACACTCTTTTTATTATAATTCTTCGTCTTCTTCATCATCATTTTCGTATAAATCATCTTCTTCAACGATGGTTAGATCTTCTTCTACACCTTCTGGCACGTCATCATCAACGTCATTGTCAGCACCGATTTCTGATAAATCAGTTGTGTATTCTTTGATTTCTTTTGTTTCATCTTCTTCATCTTCATACAACTCATCATCATCTTCATCATGATCGACTAAGTCCAAATCTTCTGGATCATCATCATTGTAATCAATGGCATCGTCATCCATTGCGATAAAAGCATTTACTTTTTTACGTTTTTTACGACGTGGTGTTTCTTCTTCGTCTTCATCCACACCAGAAACTTCTTCATCAATTGAATCGATTGGATACCAGCTACGCAGGCCCCAACGATTATCTCCTAAAGAAATAAAACTTCCGTCAATATTTAAGTCTGTATAAAATTGTGGCAAGATGTCACGAATTTCACTATCTGCTTTTTCTAAGTAGTTTTGGATTTCATTTACTAAATCACTAAAATCAATAATGTCTCCACGTTGATTTAAAATTGCATGTGCAACTTCAATCATCGACAATTCATTTTTATTTACGCCTTCAAAAGCTTTAATTTCCAACTGACACACGTCCTTTCACAGTCTACTCTCTATCATACAATAACTAGCGTTTCTTTGCAATTTAAAATTTTTATTTCATCTATTCTCCCCACTAAAATTAATCATCAAATGGTATGTCCCTAACTTTTCTTCTCCAGCAAATAAATCATAATCAATTGTTAAATCACCTGATTGTGGATTATCTTTTAGACTAATATGTAAATGATTAGTCATGGTTGAAATACTCATCATGCCATAAGGAGTAGCATATGTTGTTTCCCGCTTTTCCTCATAGGAAAAATTTAATTTCATTTTAACATCACCTGAGCGAATCAATGTTACCGTTTCATCTGGTAAAATTTTTATTGTAACAGGAACAGGTTTATCAATTCCTTCCAGTAATTCTTCGTATCTTAAATAGATGACATCATTAATTACTACCATATTACCTTTGACTTCTACTAAAAATTCTTTCAATTCTTGCTCTTTTGTAACCTCAGTTTTCACCAAAATATTAATTGGTGTTTTTTCTCTTTTTGACACCCATTCCACCTCTTTACTTTTTTATATATTTTGGTCTTTTTTAAAAGGTTTGTCAAACCTTTATCATTGTTCTTAAATCCTTTCCGTTTCACAAAAGAATCGGTATAATAAGGAAAGTATAAAAAGGAGTTGTATATATGTCGTTAAAACAAGCAATTGTTCTGTTTGAACAACATCATCTAACAAATGAAAATAAATATGATCCATTTATCGTAACAGATATTTTGGCTGATTACTCAGGTAAACATGGGATCCCTATCATTCATTTTTGGACGATGACAAATCAACTAATATTAGGAATGCAAGATACTCGTGTCACAGACTTAAGTGATGCCATCTCTTCGGTTAGATCCCATCACTATCATCCTGTTGTACGAAATTCTGGCGGTTTAGCTGTAGTAGCGGATGATGGGATTTTAAACTTTTCAATGATTTTACCACAAGAATTTACTAATCAAACCAGTATTAATCATGGATATGACACAATGAAAGCCATCATTTCAAATGCTTTATCTTCATTCAATGTTACTATAGACTCTTTCGAGGTAGTAAATTCCTACTGTCCTGGTGAATACGATTTAAGTATTAATGAAAAAAAATTTGCCGGTATTGCCCAACGTCGAATAAAAAAAGGCTTAAGCATTATGATTTATATCAGCGTTAATGGTAACCAAGAAAAAAGAGGAAACCTAGTCCAACAATTTTATCAAGCGGGTTTAAAAGACAAATTTGGAAAAGAAACTTTTCCTCCAGTTGATCCAAACTCTATGCGAAATTTATCGGACTTACTACAACAAAAACTGAACGTTGAACAAATGCAAATGCTCATTATTGAAGCCATTAGTCAAAACTGGACAATTGACGATACTGCTCAAGTCAAATTTAACCATTTTTTAACTTCTGATGAATTTAAAGAAAGTTATGACAAGGGCTACCAAAGAATGGAACAGCGAAATGAGAGGATTAATACTATTTTAAAGGAGGTGGATTAATTGATTGAAAAAGTATTTAGAGATCCTATACACCACGATATTAAAGTGGAACACCCAATTATTTTAGAATTAATTAATGCCAAAGAATTCCAACGCCTAAGACGAATCAAGCAACTTGGAACAACATCTCTAACCTTTCACACATCAGAGCATTCTCGTTTTGGTCACTCTTTAGGGGTCTACGAAATTACTCGCCGCATTTGCAACTATTTTAAACGAAATTATGATGTGAAAGAGTACGGGGAGTATGGATGGGATGATTCAGAACGACTTGTTACACTATGTGCGGCATTATTACATGATTTAGGTCACGGACCTTTTTCACATACATTTGAAGCGATTTTTAAAACAAATCATGAACAAGTAACCGTTGATATCATTACCTCAAAAAAAACTGAGATCAATCGTATTTTACGACAAGTGTCAGAAGAATTTCCTGACAAAGTAGCGAGTGTGATTGCTAAAACCTATCCAAATAAACAAGTCGTTCAACTGATTTCTAGTCAAATCGATGCAGATAGGATGGATTATTTATTACGAGACGCCTATTTTACTGGAACAGAATATGGTACATTTGATTTAACACGTATTTTACGCGTCATCAGACCTCATAAAAGTGGGATTGTTTTTAAAATAAGTGGCATGCATGCTGTTGAAGATTACATTGTTAGCCGCTATCAGATGTACATGCAAATTTATTTTCATCCTGTCTCTCGAGGAATGGAAATGGTATTAGATCGTTTATTACAACGAGCTCAAGATTTATACCATGATAATAAATCATATTTTAATAAAACGTCGCCTCTTTTAGTTCCTTTCCTTGCACATGATTTTGATTTAAACGATTATCTTGTGTTAGATGATGGTGTATTAACTACGGCATTTCATTTATGGAGCCATTCAGATGATGCTATTTTAAATGATTTATCTAAACGATTTTTAAATCGTGTTCCATTTAAATCAGCAGCCTTTTCAACTGAGAACTTTATCATGTTACCAGATTTGCAAGATTTAGTTGAAAAAGTTGGTTTTAATCATACCTATTATACTGCCATTAATTCCAGTTTTGATTTACCTTATGATTTTTATAAACCAGAAAAATCACAAAATAAAACACAAATTGAGCTTATATATCCGGATGGTGAACTGATTGAACTATCTAGTGCTAGTGAGTTAGTTAGAGCAATTGCAGGAGAAACTAAAGGAGATCAACGCTTTTATTTCCCTGATGAAATGCTTGCATCCTCTACATTAGACAATTATACTTTATTTGAAGACTCTATTAACACTTTTAACAACTCCATAAAAAATGGAGAAATAATTAAAAAGGACGTGTAATATTTGGGAATTAAAATGGTCACGATTGATATTGACGGCACTTTAGTCAATTCAGAAAGAAAATTAACACCAAAAGTGAAGGAAACAATTAAAAAAGCTTCTGATAGTGGGATTGATATTGTTTTAACAACAGGAAGACCAACTATTGGCGTAATTGATTTAGTAAAAGAACTTGAATTAGAAAATGACCACAGTTTTATTATTACATATAATGGTGGCATGATTCAAAATGCTGGAACAAAAGAAATTATTTTACGTCATTCACTGTCATTAGATGACTATCAAGATGTCGAACTATTATCACGTAAACTAGGCGTTCATTTCCATGTACAAGATGCTGATACAATGTATACAGCTAATCCTGATATTAGTCCCTATACCATTAACGAAGCAGTAATCACAGGTATTCCACTACAATATAAACCGGTAAATGACATGACAAAAGATATCAAACTTGTAAAAGCAATGATGATTGATCATGAAGATATTCTTGATGCAGCAATTAAAAAAATTCCACAAGAATTTCATGAACGCTTTGCCATCGTTAAAAGTGCTCCTTACTATCTAGAGATACTAGATCCTAAAGCAACTAAAGGAGAATCAGTCAAAGAACTGGCTGAGCATCTAAACATTAAACAAGAAGAAGTCATGGCAATTGGTGACAATGAAAATGACTTATCTATGATTGAATATGCAGGTATTGGGGTTGCGATGGGAAATGCTGTAGACAGTGTAAAAAGCATTGCAAACAAAATAACTAAAACAAATGATGAAGATGGTGTAGCATATGCCATTAACGAATGGGTGCTTAACAATAACTAAAAAAATCCAGTTACTAGTTTTCTAGTAACTGGATTTTTCATTTACTTATTTGTTTTCTTCCCCATACCAATCATAATGGAACACGCCATCACGATCTTTACGTTCGTAAGTATGAGCACCAAAGTAATCTCTTTGTGCTTGAATGATGTTAGCAGGTAAATCTTTTGTACGATAAGAATCGTAGTAAGAAATAGCTGATGAGAATGTGGGAACAGGTACACCTGTTTCAACAGCTAAGGCAACAACATCACGAACTGATTGTTGGTATTTTGTTGTGATATCTAAGAAATAATCATCTAAAATAAGATTTTTAATTTCTGGATTTCGTTCATAGGCATCCGTAATTTTTTGTAAGAATTGGGCACGAATAATGCATCCTGCTCTAAAGATTTTCGCTATATTACCATAATTTAGATCCCAACCATATTCTTCACTAGCCATACGCATTTGAGCAAATCCTTGTGCGTAACTCATGATTTTACTAAAGTATAATGCTTGACGAATTTTTTCTACAAATTCTTTTTTATCTCCAGTAAATTCTTTCACTGGTGGTACAGGAATAATCTCACTTGCCGCTACACGCTCAGTTTTTAATGCTGAGATATATCGAGCAAAAACAGATTCTGTAATAAGCGGTAGTGGTGTTCCTAAATCAAGTGCGTTTTGACTTGTCCATTTACCAGTTCCTTTATTACCAGCAGCATCTAAGATAACATCAACAATTGGTTTACCGGTTCCTAAATCATCTTTACGCGTTAAAATATCTGACGTGATTTCGATTAAGTAGCTGTCCAACTCACCTGTATTCCATTCTTTAAAAATGTCAGCAACTTCTTCAACTGATAAACCTAAAACGCGAGTTAAGATGTCATATGATTCAGCAATTAATTGCATGTCTCCATACTCGATTCCATTATGTACCATTTTTACATAGTGACCTGCACCATTTGGTCCAATATACGTCACACATGGCACACCATCTTCTGCTTTTGCTGCAATTTGTTCAAAGATTGGGGCTACTAATTCATACGCTTCTTTTTGTCCACCTGGCATCATAGAAGGCCCTTTTAACGCCCCCTCTTCTCCACCAGATACACCAGTACCGATAAAGTTAATACCAGAAGTTGCTAACGCTTCATTACGACGGATAGTATCTTTGAAGTAAGTATTCCCACCATCGATTAACACATCCCCTTCATCTAAAAATGGTAGTAAACTTTCGATTGTTAAATCAGTCGCTTTACCTGCTTTTACCATTAATAAAATTCGTCTTGGTGTTTCAAGAGAATTAACAAACTCTTCGATAGAATAAGTTGCAACTAAATTTTTATCAGGATACTCTTTGATTACTTCCTCTGTTTTTGATGATGTACGGTTAAAAATAGAAACAGTGTATCCTCTACTTTCTATATTTAACGCTAAGTTTTTACCCATGACTGCCATACCGACAACACCAATTTGTTGTTTAGACATACATCTTCCTCCAATTCTTTTTTCAAAAAATGATACTTTTTTATCTATATTATATCTTGCTAATAATTATAGCTTATTTTACCTAAAATATAAATAGACATGACTTTTCTTATGAGATATCACATCTAGACAAAAGAAAAACAGCAAAAATAATCAATAACATACTGACTATCTCGATAGGTTTTAAAACCAATCCTAAAAATAAAACTGAAAATAAAGCTGAACTTAGTGGTTCAAATGATGTTAATAAACTCGAAAACTGTGGTGGTATATATTCTGTACTTTTAAGTAAACAGATATATGAAAAAACGGTACCAATAATCACTATAACTAAAATCCCTAGTAACACACCAGGTGTAAAAGTAGGTACATCTTGCCAAATCGGTTGATAAACCTGAAAAGACACCCCACCTATTAGCATACCCCATCCTATAATAAGTGTTGTTCCATATTTTGCCATAAGTTTTCTTGGTTGAATAATATAAAAAGCACCTAAAAATGCTGATAATAATCCCCAAAACAACCCATTCGGTGACATAGCTAATTCATTTAGGTTTCCTTTAGTTACTAATAAAAAAGTCCCCAATAATGATAGCACAATACTGACCACACTTGATTTATTTGGTAGCTCTTTCTTTTCGATAATAAAATAAACGACTAATAATATTGGTGATAGATATTGTAATATCGTTGCAGTCGCTGCATTACTAACTTGAATAGCTTTGAAAAAAGAATACTGTAACCCAAGTACTCCCAGTACACTAAAAATAATTAATTGAATTAATTCAGTTTTATTTTTTAGAGGAGATAAGCTATCTTTATTCCCTTTTCCCATTTGATACATTAAAATTAAAAAACCTGCCACAATCATTTTAACGGCTACAAGCCAACTAGCTGATACGTGTTTTGTTGTCATCAAATATTCAGCCACTACTCCAGATGCTCCCCAAAAAACTCCACCTAAAATAGCTAAAATCATACCCTTTAATTTACTACTTCTTTTTTCCATTTTTTCACCTCCCCCTTATCGCTTTATTCTACAGCTTTAAGGCCTATAAAAACAATAAAAACCTAGAAATATTCTAGGTTTCCATCGTTTATTTTATGGTTAATTTTAAGTGTTCTAAATTCGTATACATAACAGACAGATAATCTTCTCCCCCATCCATCTCTTTTTTAGTCAAACTCTCTAACGGATTAAGTTCTGAAAGTGTCGCCCCAGTTGCGCTAGTAATGGTTTCGGCTACTTTTGATGACGCGCTACTTTCTGTATAAATCACTTTAATATTATCTTTTTTGACTAAGTCTTCAATATTTTTTAATTCTTTAGGTGTAGGTTCTTGATCAGGAGAAATGCCAGAAATTGCCACCTGTTTTAATCCATATTGTTTAGCTAAATATGAAAAGGCAGTGTGTTGTGTGACAAATGTTTTTTGAGTGGCATCTTTTGTTGCATCCACGTAAGCTTCATTTAATTTATTTAGTTTCTGTGTAAAGTCAGTTGAATTCTTTTCATAGATATCTTTATTTGGTGTATCAACTTCAACTAAGCCTTTTGTAATCGTCTCTACTTCTTTTTTAGCCAAAACAGGATCTAACCACACATGCGGATCTAATTGATGATCATGTGAGGCTTCTCCTTCATGCTCATGTTCTTCAGTTGCTTCCATCAAGTCAATACCTTGGCTTGCTTCAATCACTTTCACTTTTTTCGTATCAATAGATGCAAGGACATCTCTTACCCATGTTTCCATCTCGTTTGAATTATAAATAAATACATCAGCATTTTGAATTTTTGCCAAATCTTTTGCACTGGGCTCATAATCATGCGGTTCTACACCAGCTTCTGTTAAAACCGTCACCTCTGCTTTGTCTCCCGTAACTTTTTTCGCAAAATCATACATGGGATAAAAAGAGGTTACCACTTGTAGTTTATCTGCTTCTTTTTTATCTTCTTTTACCGTATTACCACATGCAACAAGTAAACTAGTCAAAGCGACACCTAAAATAATTTTCGTTATGCGTTTCATGGTATATCCTCACTTTCGCTCAAATCGTAAACATTACTATCTAATAATATATATTACATGTTTTTTATAGTTATTTCAAGTAAAAATAAAAAAAGTAAAACAAATAAACTGTTTTACTTTTTTCGTCTTACTTATTTTTTCTTTTTCTTATGACCTGAAGAAAAGGCATCTTTCATTTTATCAAAAAAACCTTCTTCTTGTTCAACTACTGCTTTTTCACCATTTAATTCAGCAAATTGACGTAGAAGTTTCTTTTGCTCTTCATTCATTTTAGTTGGTGTATCAACATGAACCGTTACTTGTTGATCGCCATTTCCATTACTACGTAATCTTGGTGCACCTTTTCCTTTAAGTCTAAAGGTTGTACCTGTTTGGGTCCCTGCTGGTATTCTTAACTTCACTCGTCCATGAACAGTTGGGACTTCAATCTCGTCTCCTAGCGCTGCTTGAACAAATGTAATATGGTGATCATAATAGATTTCAGAACCATCTCTTTCAAAGATTGGGCTTTCTTCCACACTAAAGACTACATATAAATCACCATAAGGTCCACCATTATAACCTGCTTCCCCTTGTCCAGATAAACGCATTTGTTGTCCATCTTCAACACCAGCTGGAACAGTCACTTTAACAGAATGAGACTTAATCATACGTCCAGCACCATGACATGTTTCACATTTTTCTTTAATGATTTTACCTGTCCCTTGACACTCATCACATGATTGTTGACTCATCATACGTCCAAGTGGCGTTTGTCTTTCAACATTAATAACACCTGAACCATGACATTTAGGACAGTTTTCTGGATGAGTTCCTGGTTTTGCTCCAGTTCCATGACATGTCGCACATTCGTCTTCACGATTATAACGAATATTTTTTTCTAACCCGAAGATTGCTTCATTAAACGTTAAATCTAATGTATACTGCAAATCAGAACCTTGTCTTGGCGCATTAGGATTACTAGAACGTCCTCCACCGCCAAAGAATGATTCAAAAATATCTTCAAACCCTCCGAAACTACCACCAAAATCTTGGAAACCACCACCGCCAAAACCACCAGCACCAAAGTTTGGATCAGTACTTGCATGGCCATATTGGTCATAAGCTGCACGTTTTTGTGCATCACTTAATACTTCAAATGCTTCAGATACTTCTTTAAACTTCTCTTCTGCATCGGGTTCTTTATTTATGTCTGGATGATATTTTTTGGATAGTTTACGATAGGCTTTTTTTATTTCATCATCTGTTGCTGTTTTAGATACTCCTAAAACCTCATAATAATCTCTTTTGGCCATATATAACTAACCCCCCATTTTTCTAAAACGTCTAAATTCGTTTAAATCATACCACAAATCAGTCAATTTTAGAATGCTTTATCGTAATAATCAAGAGAAAAAGCCAAAAGCACAATGCTTTGGCTTTTTTCTTGACTCATCATTATTTTTCGTCGTCGTTGATTTCTTCAAAGTCTGCATCAACAACATCATCCGCGCCACTTTGTGCTGCTTCTGGATTTTCTTGTGCTTGTTGTGCTGCCGCTTGCTCATATAATTTAACAGTTAAAGCTTGGACAATTTCATTTAATGCATCGCGTTTAGCTTTCATGTCTTCAATGTTATTAGCTTCTACAGCTGCTTTTAATTCATCACGAGCATCTTCCGCTTTTTTCACTTCGTCCGCATCAACTTTTCCTTCTAACTCGCCTAAAGTTTTGTCAACTGAGAATAATAACGCATCGATGTCGTTACGTAAATCAACTTCTTCTTTACGTTCTTTATCTGCTTCAGCATTTGCTTCAGCATCTTTCACCATACGTTCAATTTCTTCATCTGTTAGACCTGAAGATGATTTGATTGTAATAGTTTGTTCTTTTTGAGTACCTAAGTCTTTTGCACTTACGTTAACAATACCATTTTTATCGATATCAAATGATACTTCGATTTGTGGCACACCACGTGGAGCTGCAGGAATATCTGTTAATTGGAATCTTCCTAATGTTTTGTTGTCAGCTGCCATTGGACGTTCACCTTGTAAAACATGGATATCAACGGCTGGTTGGTTGTCTGCTGCTGTAGAGAAGACTTGTGATTTACTTGTTGGGATTGTTGTGTTACGGTCGATTAATTTAGTAAACACGCCACCCATTGTTTCAATACCTAATGATAACGGTGTAACATCAAGTAAGACAACATCTTTAACATCACCAGTGATTACTCCACCTTGGATAGCAGCACCCATTGCGACTACTTCATCAGGGTTAACTGATTTGTTAGGTTCTTTTTTAGTTTCTTTTCTTACAGCTTCAACTACTGCAGGAATACGAGTAGATCCACCAACTAAGATAACTTCATCAATTTCTGAAGTTGAAATACCAGCATCTTTAATTGCTTGACGAACTGGAATTTTAGTTCTTTCAACTAAATCAGATGTTAATTCATCAAATTTCGCACGAGTTAAGTTTAACTCTAAGTGAAGAGGTCCAGCTTCTCCAGCAGTGATGAATGGTAAGCTAATTTGAGTGCTTGTTACACCTGATAAATCTTTTTTCGCTTTTTCAGCAGCATCTTTCAAACGTTGTACTGCCATTTTATCTTTAGACAAATCAATGCCATTTTCTTTTTTGAATTCTTCTACTAAGTAGTCGATGATTTTTTCGTCAAAGTCATCCCCACCTAAGTTGTTGTCACCTGCAGTTGATAATACATCAAATACGCCATCACCTAGTTCAAGGATAGACACGTCAAATGTACCACCACCTAAGTCAAATACTAATACTTTTTCATCACGGTCAGTTTTATCTAAACCATAAGCTAAAGCTGCTGCAGTTGGTTCGTTAACAATACGTTCAACTTCTAAACCAGCGATTTTACCAGCATCTTTTGTTGCTTGACGTTGAGCATCGTTGAAGTAAGCTGGAACAGTAATAACTGCTTTATCAACTTTTTCGCCTAAGTAATCTTCAGCAAATCCTTTGATGTATTGTAAAATCATCGCTGAAACTTCTTGTGGAGTATATGATTTTCCTTCAACTTCTACTTTATATCCAGGTTCACCCATATGACGTTTAATAGAAGAAATTGTATTTGGGTTTGTTACTGCTTGACGTTTTGCTACTTCACCAACTTGGATTTCACCATTTTTAAACGATACAACAGATGGTGTTGTACGGTTACCTTCTGGATTAGTAATAATTTTTGCTTCTCCGCCTTCTAATACAGCTACTGCAGAGTTTGTTGTTCCTAAGTCAATACCAATTATTTTACTCATATTAAAAATCTCCTTTATCTAATTATTTTATTTAAATATCATTTATATTATTGTGTCACGATAACCATTGATGGTCTTAAAATACGATCATGCAATATATAACCTTTTTGTAACACTTGAACAATCACATCTGATTCTTGACCATCTTCAGCGGGAACTGTTTGGACGGCTTGATGTAAATTTGGATCAAATTTTTCACCTTCAGCTTTTATCTCTTCGATACCAGATTCTTTAAAAGCATGTAACATACTTTCTCTCACCATCTCAATTCCTTTTTTCATCGCCTCACCATGCTCATCGCTCACTTCAATTGCTAACGCACGATCTAAGTTATCCAAAGCTGGTAATAACTCTTTTGCTAATTCTTGTGCCCGATATCTAGAAGCTTCCTCACGCTCTTTTTTATGTCGATTGCGCATATTCGCAATTTCTGCTTGAGCTCTTAGGAATTGATCTTCCATCTTATCTAAATCTTCCTGTAATGTTTGTTCTAACGATTCTTCCGTTTCGTTTTCTTCTACCACTTCTTCGGTCTCAACAGCCTCATTTGTTTCAGCTATCGACTCTTCGTCTTTTTTTTCTTCCTCGTTAACTTTATCAACTGATTCGTCTTTCTTCACTTTAGTCAGTCTCCTTTCACTCTCCACTATTTTCCAAATGTCGATAATATGTTTCTAGATGTCTAGATAGCTCATCCGTCAAAACATCCATAACTCCTAACAGTTTCGAATAAGACATGTTAGCAGGTCCTAAAACAGCTACTAATCCTTTGCCTCGTTGAAAAACATCGTACGATCCAGTTACTAAACTCATGTTTTGTAACAATTCATTGTTTAGTTCATCTCCAATTTTAATATCAATTTTTTCATCTTTATCCGATATAAGAAGCTCAGTCAATTTATCTGTATCACTAATTAAGGAATACACTGACTGAAACTCATTTGGGTTTGTAATAGCAGCAGAATTTAATAAATTCATCCCTCCACCCACATAAATTTGTTCATCAAAAGCTTGATTAAACACATCTTCGAATAAGAATAAAATATTACTTGAATTATTAAAATAACGTTGGAGAACTAATGGAATCTCCGTTCGAAGCTTATGGTAAACTGTCAAAAGTGTTTCTCCCAACAATCGATCATTGATGATTCGAATCATTTTTTCGATATCTTCAGTTGACACTGAACTTGGAATTGAGAACACTTGACTTTCAACATATCCTTGATCAATCACAATAATCGCCATTAATTGGCGAGTATTCAACGGAACAATTTGAAACCCAGTTAATCGACGTTCTTTTACCTCTGGCCCTAACGAAAAGGCTGTATAACTTGTTAAATCGGATAAAATATTAGCAGACCACTCAATGATTTCATTTGTGGCGTTAAACTTGCGATTAAACAATCGTTTGATACGTTGAACATCGGTAGAACTAATCTTACTAGGATCCATTAAATGATCCACATAATAACGATATCCTTTCATTGAAGGAATTCTACCGGAAGACGTGTGCATTTTTTGAATAAGACCAAAATCTTCCAATTTCGACAGCTCATTTCGAATGGTTGCTGAACTAACTGTAATCCCGTTATTCATCAAGGTCTTCGATCCAACAGGTTGTCCTGTTTCAGTATAGAGCTGAACTAATAATTGTAAGATGTGTTCTTGTCTCATACTCAACATGCGAATCACCTTCCTTATTAGCACTCATTCACACTAAGTGCTAACTACATTATTAATATAACAAGGATTAATTTTTTTGTCAACTAAAAGCCTCTCCTTTTTAGCACTCTTTGTTATAGAGTGCTAAATCTAACGATACCATATTAATAAAGCTTAATAAACAAAGGATTCATCTATATTATGACAAATCTATAAATGAGTAATCACAAGAATATGTCAATTTATTTTGTCAAAAAAACGAGAATAACAAAAAAACAGCCTAATTTTTTCTCTTTAGACTGTTTCATACTTATTTTTCTAATAAAAATTTCTCAAAAACATCATTTCCTAAAATTAATCCTTTATCCGTTAACGAAATAAAGCCATCTCTTATTTGAATCATTTCTTCCTCTATTAAACGCTCAGCGACACTTCCATAAATAGATTCAAATGTTTGACCAAATTTTTGTTCAAAATTAGGTAGAGAAACACCTTGTTTTTTACGTAATCCTAAAAACATTTCCTCTTCCATTTGATGCTTAATCGTTAAATTTTCTGTTGTAATAGTAGGTAAGTTATTTTGTCTTAAGGGTTCTAAGTAATGTTGGATAGGTCCATGATTTTTATAACGAATATTGCCTAAATAACCACTTGCTCCTGCGCCCAATCCATAATAATGATCATTATTCCAGTAAACCAAGTTATGTTTGCTCTCTTTTCCTACTTCAGCAAAATTACTCACTTCATACTGATGTTTTCCAGCTAACGTCATGCGTTCGATAGCTCGCTCAAACATATCTCCCTCAACATCAATCCCTGGTAAATGCAATCTGCCTTGCCTTGCCCAATTATAAAACATGGTTTTATTTTCTAAAATCAATGAATACATAGAATAATGAGGTAAATCTAGTGCCAAAGCTTTATCCAGCGTGTCTTCAAAACTTTCCATTGTTTGATTTGGTAAAGCATAAATTAAATCAATACTAACATTGGAAAAATCAGCACGTTCTAAAAGAGACATCGTATCAAATACATCTTGTGCTGAATGTTTTCGACCAATTTTTTTTAATAACCTATTATCAAACGTTTGAACTCCCATAGACAATCGATTGACCCCATGTGTTTGAAGAACTTTTATTTTATCCATTGTCAAATCACCTGGATTAGCCTCTACAGTAAATTCATCACTTGGGTTAAACGGTAATAATTCTTTTATACCACTTAATAGACGGTCGAGCTGTTTAGCAGATAAAGACGTTGGTGTACCACCACCAATATAAATGGTTTCAGTTGTATCTGATGGATAAGCTTCTTTTGTTAACTTGATTTCTTTCAACAAAGCCTCAATGTATTCATCAACAGGTTGTCCTTCAATAAATACTTTATTGAAGTCACAATAAAAACAGATATGTTCACAAAAAGGAATATGTATATAGGCTGACGTCATATTAGTCCTCCTCTTGCATCAAAATAATCCCTTGTATTTTGTTCATCTTGTTTTAATTGGGCAATTAGTCCATCCACATTATCAAATTTTTGCTCTCCACGTAAAAAGTGTAGCCATTCAACACTCACTTGTTCACCGTAAATATCATCTGAAAAATCTAGAATATTGACTTCGATGGTCATTGGACGATTGCTCTCAAATGTGATATTGTATCCTATTTGCGCCATACCCATATACCATTTATTTGCTACTTTTATCTTCACAACATATACCCCACCAGTAGGTAATAACGAATATGTTGGCACTTTAATATTAGCAGTTGGATACCCTAATAATCGACCGCGTTTATCTCCGTGTACTACAATACCCGTTGTTTCATAAGCATAGCCCAATAATTTGTTCGCTGCATACATATCACCTATCTTCATGCATTCACGAATAGCTGTTGAACTAACTTTTTCGTCATGTTCACTTAATTTTTCAACTTCAACTACTTCAAATCGACCTTTTGCATAGGTAGGTAAGATACTCATATTGGCAATATCTTTCTTTCCATAGGTATAATCAAATCCTGCTACAACAACTTTAGCATGCAATCCTACCATGTATTCATCGACGAAATCTTGTGGCGAAAGACTGGCAAAAGAAGACGTAAACTCAATGATATATAAATAATCGACACCCAATTGCCTCATTTTTTCTTCTTTCTGCTCAATTGTTGTAATGTATTTCATTTTCTTATAGTTTACTTTTTGGAAAACAACTGCAGGATGATGATTAAATGTCATCACAGCCAATTTTAATCCTTTTTCATTTGCTATAGTCTTAGCTGTTCGGATTACTTCTTGATGGCCTCTATGAACGCCGTCAAAAAAACCTAAAGCTAACACGACATCATCCTTAGGTAAGTCACATGGATCATACGGATGATGAATATTAATAATTTGCATAACATATACTCCTTTAATCGTTTCGAATCACTTTAACTGGCTTAAATAAGCCAGGTTTACTTGGGTGTTTACCATATAAACTAACAAGTTGTTGATTGTAGAATAATGCAATCAACGGTGTGTCATCATATCCCTCAAAAAAAGAATCTGGCATCACTAATCCATTTCTGATTAATTGATACTCATCTGGTGTTAATCGTTTTTTAGGAAACGTCTCGACAGCTCTCTCAAGCGGATAGAATATTTCTGATGATTGATTATCTTCAACAAGTTCTCTTACTCTTTCTAACGTAATGGCTTCTTTCACGTCAAACCCTCCACTTGATAACCTCGTCAAATCTGACATATGTGCCTCATAACCTAATTTTTTTCCTGTATCCACAGCAAGTGTTCTAACATACGTTCCTTTTGCACAATCCACTTCAAATTTCCAAGACTGTGTCTGTGTTTCTTCTGAAAAGATTGGTTGACTGATGCGTTTATAACGATGAATAACTGTTTGTCTAACTGGACGATCAACTGATTCGCCTTTTCTCGCATAATCATATAATCGTCGACCATTCACTTTAACAGCAGAATACATAGGAGGAATTTGTTGAATATCACCTGTGAAAGATAACATAGCTTCATCAATTTCTTTTTCTGTTAAAGGCTTGGTAATAGGACTTTTTGCCACAATTTCCCCACTTGCATCTTCTGTTTCTGTTGAAAATCCAAGGGTTATTTCCCCAACATATAGTTTATTGGATTCTTGCAAATACTCAACAACTTTTGTTGCTTTACCGACACAAATAGGCAATATGCCATCAACATCTGGGTCAAGTGTGCCACTATGTCCAACTTTTTTTGTTTTTAAGATTTTTCTTAACTGGAAAACACAATCATGACTTGTCATGCCACGTGGTTTCCATAGAGGGATAATTCCTTCCATTTGTCTTCTCCTACTCTTTTCATCATTTCCTCAATATTATAGCATACTTAAAGACCTAATTAGGATAAAAGCGATTGTAAACATAAAAAAAGGAGGCCGCCCTCCTTTTAGGTGTCTATTATAATTTCCATCCCCACTCATGTCTCATGGCGTCCATCAACTCAATCACTCGTTGACTGACTTCTCGACAATCAGGAACATGCTCTAAGTCTTTTTCACTAGCCAAATGATTTAACATATCCATCTCATAGGTAAATACATCTTTTCCATCGCCTGCTTCAATGACTTGTGTTGTTCCATCATTATAAAAGATATTGGCTGTTGTCGCTCTTGGAAAATCATTAATCATTAAATAGCCTTCATCACCTGTGACTAAAATTTGTTTTGGTAATCTTCCTCTAAACGATAACATCACACTAGCTAGTTCGTTATTTTTTGTTTTTAATGTAGTCACTGATTTTTCATCAACGCCACTTGGTGCCATGACAACCTCAGAAGAAACTAACTCAATGTCTGTCCCTAATAAATAAACAGCTGCTGATAAGGCATATGGTCCAATATCAAATAATGCCCCACCGCCTTTTTCTAATGAGAAAAATCGATTATTTACATCATATTCTTTACAACTACCAAATGTGATATTCGCCCCACTAATTTTACCTAACACATTTTGTTCTAATAAATGGCTCACTTCATGATACATTGGCATGAAGAATAATGTTACAGCTTCCAGTATAACCACGTGATACTTTTTCGCTAATTCAAATAACTCACGTGCTTGGTCAGCATTTAATACCATCACTTTTTCACATAATACATGTTTACCCTTTTCGATTGCTTTTTTAGCATAGTCATAATGCGTTTGATTTGGTGTTGCAATATAGACACACTCAAGGGTATCATCATTTAAAAACTCATCATAATCTGTGTAGCCATTATGTAATTGATGGGCTTCTTTAAACGTTTCAAGAGATCTTGGGTTACGATTATACACTGAATGGACCGTGTATTTTGACGTATCTACTTGCGTTACAAATTCTGTTGCAATCACACCTGTCCCAACTATTCCGATATTTTTTACCAATCGAATCGCCTCCTAATTAATCTAACCTTAGTGTATCATACTTCATTATTATGCGTTAATCATTCCTATTTTATGAAAAATTAAAAAGACCAGAAGAAATAAATTTTCCTCTAGTCTTTTTTAAATTAATCTTTATGCAATCCTCTTAATAGTTCATCAATATGATTTCCATATTCGACTGACTCATCTCTTGCAAAGGTAATTTCAGGTGTTTTATAGATACTTAATCTATGACCTAATTCACGACGAACTAATCCTGTCGCTTTATCCAATCCTTCTTGCGCTTTTTGCTTATCAGACGCTTTATCACTCAACAAGCTATAAAAAATAGTTGCTTCTTGTAAATCACCAGTTACTTTTACGTCAGTGATACTTACATCTTGTACACGTGGATCACGCACTTTTTTATGTAAAATATCATTCACTTCTTTTAATATTTCTTGAGCGACACGACGATCTCGGTAATTTGCCATATGCTTATCCTCCTCATATAAATGAGCTGAATTATTTTTTCACTTCTTCCATGATGAACCCTTCAATGACATCATCAACTTTTACGTCATTGTAATTTTCAAGAGTGGCACCACATTCAAATCCCATTTTTACCTCTTTTGCATCATCTTTAAATCGTTTCAAACTAGCTAGGTTACCTTCATGGATAACAATACCATCACGAATTAAACGAATACCACAATCACGACGAATGAAGCCTTCTGTTACGTAACATCCTGCAATTGTCCCAACTTTAGACACATTGTAAGTTTCACGAACTTGCATTTGTCCTGTAATTTTTTCAACAAATTCAGGATCAAGCATTCCTTTCATCGCTGTTTCAATTTCTTCGATAACTTTATAGATGATTCTGTGTAAACGAATATCGACTTGTTCTTGTTCTGCTTGTGTACGAGCTTGTGCTGTTGGACGAACATTAAAACCGACGATAATCGCATTACTTGCAGAAGCTAATGTAATATCACTTTCATTAATTGCCCCAACTGCTGAATGGACAATTTTCACACGAACGCCTTCAACATCAATTTTGGTTAAACTAGCAGCTAATGCTTCAGCTGACCCTTGAACGTCCGCTTTGATAATAACGTTAACTTCTTTCATTTCGCCATCTTTCAGACTTTCGAATAAGTTATCTAATGTCACACGTTGACTCACTTGACGTTGTTCTAATAAAGCACGTTTTGCTCTTTCTTCTCCAGCTGCACGAGCTGTTTTTTCGTCTTCGAAGGTTACAAATCTGTCACCAGCTTGTGGTACATCATTTAACCCGGTAATTTCAACTGGTGTTGCTGGTCCAGCTGTTTTATCACGACGACCAATATCGTTTGTCATCACACGCACACGTCCGTGGGTGTTACCAACAACGATTGGGTCTTGAACATGTAGTGTTCCTTGTTGTACTAATAAGGTTACAACAGGTCCTTTACTTTTATCTAAGCGTGCTTCAATAACTGTACCGATTGCACGTTGTGTTGGGTCAGCTTTTAAGTCTTCCACTTCAGAAACAAGTAAAATCATTTCTAATAATTCTTCAATATTATCCCCAAATTTGGCAGAGATTGGAACAAAAATGGTGTCTCCACCCCATGATTCTGGAATCAAGCCATATTCACTTAATTCTTGCATCACGCGATCTGGATTGGCACTTGGTTTATCAATTTTATTGACCGCCACAATAATTGGGACTTCTGCTGCTTTAGCATGGTTAATGGCTTCAACTGTTTGAGGCATGACACCATCATCTGCTGCTACAACCAAAATGGTAATATCTGTGATACTTGCTCCACGAGCACGCATACTAGTAAACGCCGCATGTCCTGGTGTATCTAAGAATGTAATTGGTTTGCCATCAATATCAATTTGGTAGGCACCAATATGTTGTGTAATCCCGCCTGCTTCACCAGATGTTACTTTTGCATTTCTTAATGTATCTAATAAGGTTGTTTTACCATGGTCAACGTGTCCCATAACAGTCACAACAGGAGGACGACTGACTAATTTATCAGGATCAACAACATCTGCTTCAAAGAATTTGTCAATATCAGCCACATCTTCTTGAACTTTTTCTTCCGCTTCAATACCATAATCTGCCGCCAATAATTCAATTGTATCTTTATCTAATGCTTGATTTTGGTTAACCATCACACCTAATAGGAATAATTTTTTAATAATTTCTGCTGGTTCACGGTAAATTTTCTTAGCAATATCTGCTACATTCATGCCTTCAGTGTAAACTAACACTTCTGGTAATTCTTTAAATTTACGTGGTGGTACAGCTGGCTTATTAGATGTTTGCTGTTTGCCTTTTTTATTGTTACGTCGCTTATTATTTTTGTTATAGCGATTGTTTTGGTTTCCTTGATAAGGTCGGTTACCATTGTTATTACGGTTTCCACCTTTATTTTGGTTATTGTTATTACCTGTTGAATTATTGCTTCTATTTGCTTGATTAGATGTATTTCCAGCTGGTTTTTTTGTTCCATTTGCTGAAGATTTTTGGTGATTATTTTGTTTATTCGTTGGTTGTTGTTTGTTTTGATTCTGATTATTCACTCGATTACCCTTACTGTTATCATTATTTTCTAACTTTTTATTAGAATGATTATTTTTTTTAGCTGGTACTTGACCAGTTTTTTTATTATCTTGTCCCTTAGCTTTTGAAGGTGCTAATAGGTGTTTGACTTTGTCAATATCTGAGTCATTTAATGTACTCATATGATTTTTCACATCAACACCTGCGGACTGAGCTTTTTCTACGATATCTTTACTTGGAACATTTAGTTCTTTTGCTAATTCATATACGCGTTTTTTACTCATTCTCTCACCATCCTATTCTGTCATTAGTTCACACATCTTTCGAGAAAATCCGGTGTCACATACCCCGACAATCATACGATTTTTACCAATAGCAGAACTCAGTTCGGCTGAGGTGCATGGCGAAATCAATTTTGTATGATAACTATGACACTTGTCTCTCATTTTTTTTTCGGTATTTTCACTTGCGTCACTTGCTAAAATCACCAAATTTACAGTATTTTTTCTCACTGACTGTAAGGTTGTTTCTTCACCAGTCACAAGTTTACCGGCTTTCATTGCTAAACCTAGGAGATTAAGAAATCGTTGTTTATTTTCCATTTCCGAATAATTCTCTCCTTGCTTTTTGATGTGACACATAGTCTAGCAACTCTTGATAGAAGTCATCTGTTAATGTATCGTTTAATACTCTGTCTAAAATTTTTTGATCCCAACTTTTTTGGACGACATCTGGTTCCATAGATAGATAAGCTCCACGACCTGGCATTTTTCCAGTTGGATCAATCGAAATCTCGCCTTCTTTAGAACGAACAATACGAATCATTTCTTTTTTGGGTTTCATTTCATTTGATACAACACATTTACGCATTGGAATTTTTCTTTGTTTCATCTATTTCGCCTCCCAAAAAGTGGTATTATTCTTCATCTTCTTCAACAGTTACGACAATGTCTTCTGTAGCGTTCTCTGTTGATTCTTCTGATGTAGTTTCTTCTGATATTTCTTCCACAGCTTCATCTAATACATCTTCAACGACTAATTCTTCATTTGCTTCAAGTACTTCTTCAAGTAACTCTTCTTCATTTTCTGCAGCTATTTTTTCCCATTCGGATTCAGGTTTAATATCAATTTTATAGCCAGTTAATTTAGCCGCTAATCTCGCATTTTGTCCACGTTTCCCAATAGCTAATGATAATTGGAAATCTGGCACAACGACTGTACAAGCACGTTGGTTTGGCTCAAAAATAACATCTAATACTTGTGCTGGATTTAGTGCATTTGAGATAAAGACAGCAGGGTCTTCATTCCACTCCACGATATCCATGTTTTCGCCTTTTAATTCATTAACAATGGCTTGAACACGTTGTCCTTTTGGTCCGACACACGTTCCAACTGGATCAATGTCTTTATTAGCAGCTGTCACTGCGACTTTTGCTCTGTCTCCTGCTTCTCTTGCAATACTAATAATCTCTACTTCTCCATCATACACTTCTGGTATCTCTTGTTCAAATAATCGTTTTAATAAATCTGGATGGCTACGACTAACGTAAACTTGTGGACCTTTTGATGTATTTTCTACTTTTGAAATATAAACCTTGATGCGATCGTGTGGTTGATAAACTTCATTTGGGATTTGATCTTGTTTAGATAATACGGCTTCAATTTTACCTAAATTGACATAAATATAGCGATTATCTTGACGTTCCACAATTCCTTGCATAATTTCATTTTCGTAAGCACTAAATTCATTATAAATAATTGAGCGTTCTGCTTCACGTACACGTTGTAAGATAACTTGTTTAGCTGTTTGTGCTGCAATACGGCCAAAGTCTTTTGGGGTTACCTCAAAACGAATCATATCACCAATTTCATAAGCACCATTAATTTTTAACGCTTCTTTCAAGCTAACTTCTAATTGAGAATCCATGACTTCTTCTGTTACTTCTTTAACAGAAAAAATATGCACATCCCCCTTTTTCTCATCAAACTCAACATCTACATTTTGTGCTTGTCCATAGTGACGTTTATACGCTGAAACCATTGCTGCTTCTAGTGCTTCAATGACGATACTTTTTGAAATACCTTTTTCGCGTTCAAGAGCATCTAGTGCTCCTAACATTTCCTTGTTCATGTATTTCCTTAACCTCCATTTTAAAATTGAATAGCCAATCTTGCTTTGGCAATATTTTTTCTATCAAATGTCATTTCTTTTTCTTGCGTTTTAATTTTTACTAATAGGGTGAGCGTCTCTGGGGTTACTTCTTTTAAGAAACCTTGATACTGCTTTTCTCCTTCAACAGCTTGATAAAAAGAGATATTTACATACTCTCCAATAGCATTAACATAATCTTCTTCTTTTTTCAAAGGTCTTTCTGCCCCTGGTGAAGACACCTCTAAGAAATAGGCTTGTGGAATCGGATCTGGATCGATTGTGTCAAGTTTTTCACCTAACGCCTCACTGACTAGTGCACATTCGTTGATATCAATACCGCCATCTTTATCAATAAATACTCTTAGGAACCAATTTTTCCCTTCTTTAACATACTCAATATCTACTAAGTCAAATTGATAGTCTTCCAAGATCGGAGTAACTAAGTCAGTGACTATTTCGACTACATTTGCCAATATTTTCGCCTCCCTATACATTTTCGAGAAATTCATCAAAAAGAGTGAGCGTCAACACGCTCACTCTTTCCACTCATATCACACAATTTCATATTAGCATATTTTTCATAACTATTCAATGTTACTAACTTTTTTTTGAAAATACGGTTAAGATTTTTCTAAGATTTTTATTTTTAATTCTTTATTAAAAAATTTTTGTTAATTTAACTAAAGATATTGATTATTTCAAAGGAGTACTAACATGACTAGAACGAAAAAAATTATTACTGGATTACTAATTGGACTGCCTCTCTTTATCATGGCAGAAGGCATTCGTGAAAACAGACAACTTGATGTTGAATCAATTTTCATCACAAGTAATCGGGTTAATGATAATCCTGTAAAAATTGCGCACTTATCCGACTTACAGTTTCCAAGATTAAGAGTTAGTCAAACACAATTATTAAACGAATTAGAAAAAGAACAACCTGATGTCGTGTTTTTAACTGGTGACACGATTGATCGCACTGAGTCTGTAGAAACAACCGAATTTTTTGATTTTTTAACTACATTAACCTCGCGCTACCAAACTTATGTTATCAATGGTAACCACGAAGAAACAAACCCAGATTATGCTTTATGGAGACAAAAAATCAAAGCCAGTGATGCGGTTTATTTAGAAAATGATGTCACTAATTTAGTCATCAACAATAATGCCTTTAACCTTGTTGGATTAAGTAATCGACACACTTCACTTTCAAGTAAAGATATGGCGAAAATGAATACTAATCAAGAGACGTTAGTTTTAGCGCATCATCCTGAACTATTTGATGAATACATTAACTCTTTTAATAGCCCTCTTGCTATTTTTAGCGGTCATGCTCATGGTGGACAATGGCGTTTACCTAAAACAGATGGTCTTTTATCACCTGATCAAGGGGTGTTACCAAAACTAACAAATGGCTTATACATTAAGAATGACTCAAATCTTATTGTCAGTCGTGGCCTAGCTAACAGCAAATTCCCAATTAGACTAAATAACTATCCACACCTCATTTTTACCACTATTAAACAGGCATAGAAAAAGCGTTGGCACATCATGTACCAACGCTTTTTTCTTAATATAATGTACCATAAAACACATCTCTTCTTTTTAATCACGTTCAAGAGGCAATAATTCTTCCTCCATAACTTGTACTAACTCTTTTTTAAAACTTTTCCAGTACCTTAACTTGCTGACAGGGTTATCGTTAGATTCTTTATACTGCTCATAATTTGATGAATCTCTTAACTCCTGTTCGCCAACTTGTTTTTCTTTTTTAGGATTATAGTTGTTAACGACATATCGCAAATCACCTTCATTAACTGACCATTTTTCAGCAAGCTGAGAGGTTTCATTTAGCTTTTTATCTTGTATTAAACGATTTAATAAGATAGATATATCTTTATCACGATAATGTTCAGGATTTTGACGAATATCTTCCCATAACGTTTTGATTAACGCTGACAGTTTTTGATTAGATTGAGACAATTCTTCCAAATACTTATCAATTTCTTTGGCTGATTTGTCATCTTGTCTCCCTATCAGCTCATACTCATCATCTCCTACCGGAACATATCGTTGAATCAACATCAAAATATAATCATAATTAATATTTTCTGTTTTAACTGACTCTAACTCATAAAAAATATCAATATCAATTTTTCCCCCTGGCTTATCCGAAAATTCTTTCATTTTTTCTAACACATTGTTATATTTACCAGTGTACTCTTCAAATTCTTTTTCCGTAATAGGAAATAAACTGCCCATTTGTTCTTCAGAAAATTCTGTATAGACTTGCGATGAAGCATAGTATTTATCCACTTGTTGAAACGACCTAGCGAATTTTTTTAATTGGACTATACTCGATGAATCAATATCAATTGCATGTGGATTTGGTTCTACCAATTTCAACTCCTCAATTGCCTCAATAAATCGATCTCTCGTTTCTTCCCACGTTGGAGCTAACACCTCATTTTCTCCACCATTTGAATATAAAATCAACGCATTGGTCACCGCTGCTTCAAAGGTTGCTGGATCTTGAAATGTCACAATTTGACCATAACGTTTGTATTTGTCAAATAAACGATTTGTCCGTGAGAATGCTTGAATTAAATTATGTTCTTTCATCGGTGGTCTATCAATAAACAACGTCGATAAACAAGGTGCGTCAAATCCTGTTAGCAACCTATCTACCACAATCACTAAATCAAGCTGTTCGCTTCGTGCTTTATACTGCTCTTTTTTTCGTGCCAATCGGTCATTAACATTTCGATTATATGCACGCATTGTTTCGAGCGTATAGTGTGTGCCATACTCTTCATTATAATCTTCCAATGCTTCTTTCATCTTCTCTTGATTACTTGAAGAAGATGTCTCATTTTCAGAAATAGAATATGTTATAGCCACCTTAGGAAAGTCTGGTAATACTTTTTTAGTTGCCTCTGATACACTCACACTAGATTTTCCAGCCTTTACTTTTTTTATCAAATCATAATATTTTTGTGCCTGTGAGATAGACGTCGTTGTCAAAATAGCATCATATGTCTGACCTGCCCCCAAGTTAAACCCTAATTTTTTGCGAGATTTATTGATAATGGAGTCTATCACTTCTAACATATGTGCCTCATCTAAATACACTTCATTTGGAACGTAATATTCTTTTTCCATCAAACTCATCTCATAGACAGCCAACTCAGATTTTTTATCTGAACTTTCCACAATATCATCCAGCTGTTCTTCTGAAAAAGTGGTCTTGTACTCCACTTGGAATCCTAAAACTGCTTTGTCATGTATTGCTTCTTTTACAGTGTATTTATGTAAACACTCACCGTATTGTTGTTTTGTTGTTCTAGGGAGATTGCCTTGTACCTTTTTTGCATTTTCAACAAAAATAGGAGTACCTGTAAAGCCATACCAAAGAGATTCGATAAAAAAGGTTTCTAATTCTCTTTTTTTCTCTGGACTAACAGCTCGGTGACATTCATCGACAACAAGCGCCAGCTTAAGACGACGTAATGTTTGATATTTTTTATTTTCTGGATTTTCTTCAACTCGATGCATGACATGATTTAATTTTTGTATCGTCGTCACTACCACCGAGCGTTCATCAGATAATAGTTTTGTAATTAACTCAGATACATTGTTAGTCTCATCAATATCTATCACATCATTTTCAGCATATGACGTAAATGACGTGGTTGTTTGTTGGTCCAAATCCACTCTATCCACAATAAATATGGTTTTATCAATAGATGAAATTTGTAATAAATTTCTAGCTACTTTATATGACGTCAAGGTTTTTCCAGAACCTGTTGTATGCCAAACGTAACCTGACTTAGATTCTTTAGACGCTTGTTTAACTGCTTCAATCGCATGAATTTGATACGGACGAAGTAAAATCAATGCTTTTTTATCATTATCAATCACGCTATATTGTGTCACCATTTTATGTGCCATTGGAATCGACAACACATGTTTGGCAAAATCCACATAATTATCCACTGCTTTGTTGTCTTCATCCACCCATTTTGTTAAAAATTGGGCATTAAGTTTAGTATCTTGTGCTGAAGCAATGTAACGTGTATCTGATCCATTTGTGACCACAAACATCTGAACACTAGAAAAAATACCAGTAAATTTGCCTTCTTTCAAATATTTTGAAATTTGACGAAACGCATCCATATAAGCATTATTCTTATTTTTTAATTCAATATGAATCATGGGTAACCCATTAATCAATAACGTGACATCAAATCGTCGATCATTGTCCATGTATTCTTTTTTAGTTGAGACATATTGATTGATGACCTCATAAGATGATATGCCACCTGCGACATCCTCACGATTCAACACACGTAGCCTAATAGTTCCTAACTTAGCATCTTCACGCTGCACCTGAACCTTTGCGACACCATTTTCACCTGACAACCACTTAGCAGCTTCATAAAAATTTGGAAAACTTAACTGATTTTTTATTTGGCGAAATTCTTGTTCTGTTAAAAGTGTTTCACCTAGTACATCTAAATTATTCATTTCTAATTTATCTTTAAAATTATCCCATAAATCATCTTCTGTTTTTAAATCTGGTCGATAAGTCCATTGTGATTCACCGGAAATTAACTGTTCGATTAATTGTTTTTCTAAATCTAACTCTGAAGTAAACTTACCCAACATTTTTTCCCACTTTCTCTCTTTTTACGTAATTTTATTATACATCATTTTCCCTCTTTCTACACACGCTTGGGAACAGCGTAAAGCAAAAGATATATTTAAACCTCTTGTAGAAAAGAATAGAAAAGAATTACCAGTCTTATCTGTTACACAAGATATGGGTGTAGTTTATAGGGAAGATGTTGGCATAGATATAAAATACGATTTGAATACTTTAAATAATTATAAAGTTGTTAAGCCTAATGATTTTATAATTAGCTTAAGATCTTTTCAAGGAGGCTTTGAGCTATCAGATAAACTAGGTATTGTTAGCCCAGCATATACAATTTTTAATGCGTTAGAAGAAAGGAATAATTATTCGCTATTTTGGAAAGTTTTCTTTAAGAGATTTATTTTTATTGAATCTTTAAAAACTGTTACGTTTGGAATTAGAGATGGTAAGTCAATCAGTTTTACTGAATTTGGAGATTTAAAATTAGCTTTTGCTAATTTAGAAGAACAAACCAAAATAGGTAACTTCTTCAAACAACTAGACGATACTATCGCACTTCATCAGCGTAAGGTTTAAAAGTTGGATAAATACCTCATAATTTTATCGTTATCTTGATTTTCTAATTCTTGAATGATATGTAAATAAATTTGTTGAGTTGTTGTCATGTTAGCATGACCTAAACGTCTTGCTACACTCGCAATAGAAACACCTGCAAATAACAATAACGACGCGTGTGTATGCCTTAACCCATGGATAGAGATTACAGGAACATCTGCTTTTTCACATAGTCTTTTTAAACGATGATTAACTGTGGAATTAAAAACACGTCCATTAATAAAAATTGGTTGATGACTAGGCATCCCTTCAACCATCTGAGCAAATTGCATGGTTGTTTTCCAATCTAATTGGATATGACGTTTTGAGGAATGATTTTTTGTTTCTTGAAAGTGTCCATTAGCTTCCTTATAATTCCAAGTTTTAGAAATAGAGAGTGTTTGATAAGCGAAGTTAAAATCACTAGGAGTAACAGCTAATGCTTCTGAAAATCGTAATCCAGTTTTAGCGATTAATAATATTAACCAATCATGATTAAAAACTGTTGGTAAAAATAATTCATCCAATAATTTCTGTAAATCAAACTGACTAATGTATTTTGTTTTCTTCTTTCTGGGAATCTTACCTTTTATGACCACTTTACGAGTTGGATTAGTTGGAATGAGATTTTCGTCCATTGCATCTAGCAACGCCCCTTTTAACTGATGATGAAAATCCATTGTAGTCTGTTTCTCATGTGTTTCAGCATAGTTATTTAAAATCCGCTGATACTCCCTCCTATCAATATTTTTTAACAAAACATCAGGTGCTAATTCTTTTAACCTAGTATAAGACATTTGATACTTTGATAAAGTCACTTCTCTTACTGCCCCAACTTTGTATAAATCTATCCACTCTAAGAAATATTCATGAAACAACAACTCTTTTCTATTACTCATTCTCTTTCCTCCTTAAATAGTTATAAAAAAGCAAAAGTAGACATACGACAAATTTAAAAATTTGTCGTATGTCTACTTTTAACTATTTATTAAACAAACATTTTTTGTAGGAATGCTTTTTTCATTTCTTGTAATTTTTCTAACTCACACTGATGAAGTGCGATAGTGTCGTCTAGTTGCTTGAAGAAGTTTCCGATTTGGGATTGTTCTTCCATATTTTTGGGAAAGGATACGATTGTTTTTTGTAGGTTTCCTTTACTAATTGAGGATACTTTAGACCCTTGCATCAATCTTAAAAGCTGTCTATGATAAACATCAGAGTTAATATAATATCCTAAAAAGAATTCTGCCTTTTTTTCTTTTGATCTTGCAACAATAGTATGCAATCCTGCAACAAGATTTTCATCAGTAATACCACTAACTTCTACAGCTTTTCCTACAGTTTCATCTTCAGCTGCATCTGCAAAAATTAAGTCACCATTTTTTAGTAAATTGGAGTTATATTTTTCTAATTTACCATCAGTAATATATGGGATTTCATCTATCTTAATATTTAGAATAGTAGAATATTTGATTAATATATCACCATAGTGGACACTTTTAACATCACCCTCATCATAGTTTAACAATGCTCTAGACAGTGAGTTTGTGGATACAGGAAAATTAAAACAATCACTAAACTTACGCTGTTCCCAAGCGTCAGTAAAACCTTTAAAACGAATTTCAGGCACTACTTCATCTTTTTTAGGGAACATTTTTTGTAAAAAGCCTTTTTTCTGTTCTTTCAATAAATCTAACTCACGCTGATGAAGTGCGATAGTATCATCTAGTTGTTTGAAGAAGCTACCGATTTTTGTTTGTTCGTCAATACTTTTAGGATATTGGAATACTCTTTGCTCCATGCCACCTTTAGTAACATGAACCATCGTAGTCCCATTAGTTGTTAGTTTTATTCGTTCTTTATCAGTCAATAACCAAGTATACAAATATAATTTATCAATTTCATTTGAAAGAAATTGTAATTTCCAAATATGATAATGATATATTACTCGTTCTTCATTCCAAATTTCTGGTCCAAAGTTTGTTGCCCACAAATATAGCAAATCTCCTTTATCTGCATATTTATTATTATCCAGTTCTAAATCGGAATAATACCACCTATCATTAGTATTAAAATTTCCAACTCGTAATACTCTATATTTTCCGGTATCAAGAAGTTCTTTTTGTTTATAAGCTCTACCATTCAAAAAATTAATAACTTCTCCTAACTTACGCTGTTCCCAAGCGTCAGTAAAATCTTTAAAACGAATCACTGGTGCAAGATGATTAGTTGTCATGGTTATCACCACCACGTGTCAATATGGATTTAAAGGCATCTAATTCATCTTTTGCATCATCAGTGGTCGCAACTAAATCATCTAAAAACGTTGTAAGTACTTGATGAGCTTCTATAATATCTTTTTGAACAGTGGTCAATTCAGTCGCGACATGTTTTAGTAAGATAGGTTCTTCTTCTTCAAACGTATCAACATAGCGTGGAATATTTAAGTTAAAATCATTTTCTGTAATCTCATCAAACGTGGCAAGCTGTGCGTATTTATCCACGTTTTCACGTGCCAAATAAGTTTGAAGAATTTTATCTATGGCATCATTGGTTAACACGTTTTGATTTTTTCCTTTTTCAAAATCTTTTGATGCATCAATAAAGAAGACATCACGATTTTTACGATTTTTCTTCAATACAATAACAGTCGTTGGAATGCTTGTATTAAAGAAAATGTTTGCCGGTAACCCAATCACTGTGTCTATTGCACCATGTTCTAATAAGATTTTACGGATTTTTCCTTCTGCTGCACCACGAAATAGCACACCATGAGGTAACACAATCGCCATCACGCCTGTGTCTTTCAAATGATAATAACCATGTAATAAAAAGGCAAAATCTGCTTTTGATTTAGGAGCTAGTACACCATAGGGAGCAAATCTTGGATCATCTAAAAAGCCTTTATCTGCTGTCCATTTAGCACTGTACGGTGGATTCATTAGTACGGCATCAAAGTTCGTTGGCTCTTCTGTCGGCCAATCCGCATCCAATGTGTCACTATTATGTAAATGCTGATTTGCCACGTCAACACCATGTAAAATCATATTCATACGAGCTAAATTATAGGTGGAGGTTTTTAATTCCTGTCCAAAATAATTGATCGTACCAGGTTCATTCGAAAATTTTTGAACATTTAATAATAAAGAACCTGATCCCATCGCTGCGTCATACACGCTAAATCCTCGTTTATCCTCTTTACCACTTAAGACAATTTGAGTCATTAAGGTAGAAACAGCTTGTGGTGTATAAAACTCCCCAGCTTTTTTTCCTGAATCAGAAGCAAACTGACCAATTAAATACTCATACGCATCTCCAAGCGCATCTCCTTCGTGGGCAATATCTAATGAATCAAGCTCCACCATCACTTCAGAAATGGTTTTATTTTGTTTTTGTGGTGTAGTTCCCAAACGTTTTGAATACAAGTCAATATCTTCAAACAAGTTAACAAACAACTCACTACTTTGCTCGATATTTCTAAACCCTTGAGCCAAATCTTCTAATTGAAATTGTCCCGTATGGATTTTATCCACTAAAGAAGTAAACGTTAAACCTGGTTCTAAGGCATAGGAATACATGTATTTCAATTCAGAAATCAAATCATCTCTTAACTCATCATCTTTAAATGCTTCTTCGTAAATTGCTTGAGCTTCTTTTAGACTGTGAGCAGGTTGTTCCAACAAATCAGCGGCACTATACAACATTCTATCTGATAAATATTTATAAAAAACCAAGCCTAATAAATAGTCCTTATAATCTGCCGCATCCATTTTAGAACGTAGAATATCCGCACTATTCCATAAAGCTTGGTATAACGTTTTTGATTCTTGCTTACTCATTGTGTGTCTCCTTATAAGTTCATCTTTTTTCCTTATTATAGCATAGAAAAAAGCCAAGAACGATGACCGTCCTTGGCTTAACATTTACTCGCTATTTTTCGTATCCATGTGGGTGACTTTGATGCCATTGCCACGCACTGGAAATAATCGTTTCCACATCAGTGTATTGAGGATTCCACCCTAAAATAGTTTTCGCTTTTTCATTTGAAGCCACTAACATTGACGGGTCTCCTGCACGTCTTGGTGCAATCTCAGAAGGAATAGCTTTTCCAGTTACTTTGATGGCTTCAGTCAGCAATTCTTTTACTGAAAACCCATTGCTACTACCAAGATTAATAATTTGGCTTTCATCATGTGTGGATAAATAGTTTAAGGCTAATATATGCGCGTCAACTAAATCTACGACATGCACATAATCACGAATGCATGTGCCATCTGGTGTTGGATAATCATCACCAAAAATCATTAATTTTTCACGTTGATTTAGTGCCACTTGTAAAATGATTGGGAGTAAATGCGTTTCAGGGGTGTGATCTTCACCGATTGACGCATCAAGCATCGCACCTGCCACATTGAAATAACGCAATGATACATATTTAATACCATATGCCTTATCACACCATTTCATCATTTTTTCCATCATCAATTTACTTTCGCCGTAAGGATTTGTTGGATTCGTTGGCGTGTCTTCCGTAATAGGCGTTACATCAGGTTCACCGTAAGTCGCAGCGGTTGAAGAAAAGACAATTTCTTTCACGTCAAATTCATTCATCACCTCAAGTAAGGTTTGCATGCCGTAAACATTATTATTAAAATATTTTAGTGGGTTTTCAACTGATTCGCCAACAAGTGAACTTGCAGCAAAATGAACGACTTGCGAAATATCTTCTTTCTCAAAAACACCTGTTAAAAAATCTTTATCACGAATATCTCCTTCATAAAACGTGGCACGTTCGTCCACTGCTTCTTTATGTCCAGTCAATAAATTATCCACCACAACCACTTCTTTGCCACTATCCAATAACCGTTTTACTGCATGAGAGCCAATGTAACCTGCTCCACCTAAAACTAACACTTTTGACATTTTCATCCTCCTGCTATTTTTTATAACATATCAAACAAGGACAATTGATTTTCATCTGGTAAGTCTTTTAACACACCATTGTCTGTCATGTATTCGATCAATGTTTTAGATACCTTTCCTCTATTAGATAAATCTTCCTTAGATAAAAAGTCTTGTTCTTCACGAGCGGCCACAATTTGTTTTGCTACGTTTAATCCTAAACTTGGAACAGAACGAAATGGCGCAATCAATGTGTCACCATCAATTACAAAGTTTTCTGCATCTGATTTATACAAATCAATCATTTGGAATTTAAAGCCACGCTCTAACATTTCGTTAGCAATCTCCAACACGGTTAATAAGTTTTTCTCTTTAGTTGAGGCATCCATTCCCTTATCAGTGATTTCTTTCATGCGTGCTTTGACCGCGTCTTTTCCTTTTGACATTGCCACAATATCAAAGTCATTAGCACGAACTGAGAAATACGCTGCATAATAAAAAATGGGATGATGCACTTTAAAGTAAGCCACACGTAGCGCCATCAACACATATGCTGCGGCATGGGCTTTAGGGAACATATACTTGATTTTCAAACACGATTCAATGTACCACTCTGGCACATTATTCGCACGCATCTCTACTTGCCATTCATCTGGTATTCCTTTTCCTTTACGGACACTTTCCATTATCTTAAACGCTAAGCCATCTTCTAACCCAGCATGCATTAGATACACCATGATATCATCACGACACCCAATCACATCAGCCAGTGTGGTCGTTCCTTGGCGAATTAATTCTTCCGCATTACCTAACCAAACGTCTGTACCATGTGAGAGGCCAGATATTTGTAGTAACTCGGCAAAAGTAGTTGGTTTTGTTTGTTCTAACATACCACGAACAAATTTTGTCCCAAACTCAGGAATACCAAGTGTACCTGTTTTAGAATAAATTTGATCAGGCTCTACACCTAAAACTTGTGGTCCAGAGAAAATCTTCATGACTTCTGGATCATCAGCCGGAATGGTTTTTGGATCAATTCCAGATAAATCCTGCAACATACGAATCACTGTTGGATCATCGTGTCCAAGTATATCAAGTTTTAACACATTATCATGAATCGAATGGAAATCAAAGTGAGTCGTACGCCACTCAGAATCTTGGTCATCAGCTGGGTATTGGATTGGGGTAAAGTCATACACATCCATATAATCAGGAATCACAATAATTCCCCCTGGATGCTGTCCAGTGGTTCGTTTCACACCTGTTGATCCTTTTGCTAGACGGTCAATTTCAGCGCCACGAAAACTCAAATCATTGTCTCGTTCGTAGCCTTTTACAAACCCATAAGCCGTTTTATCAGCTACTGTACCGATTGTTCCGGCACGGAAAACATAATCTTCCCCAAACAACACTTTCGTATAATTATGTGCTTCTGGTTGGTATGTCCCTGAGAAGTTCAAATCAATATCGGGTACTTTATCACCGTGGAATCCTAAGAACGTCTCAAATGGAATATCGTGTCCGTCTTTTGACAGTTTAGCCCCACATTTAGGACAGTCTTTTTCTGGTAAGTCAAAACCTGAACCATAACTACCATCTTCAAAAAACTCTGAATACTGACATTCAGGACACAAATAATGTGGTGGAAGTGGATTTACTTCTGTAATACCTGTCATGGTTGCGACAAAACTTGACCCAACTGATCCACGAGACCCAACTAAGTAACCATCTTCTAAACTCTTATGAACCAGCTTTTGAGAGATTAAATAAATAACGGAGAACCCATTCCCGTTTATACTTTTTAGCTCTTTTTCAATTCGTTTCTCAACGATTTCTGGCAACTCCTCACCGTAAAGTCGATGTGCTTCATCATAACTTAATTTCGTAATCTCATCTTCTGACCCTTCAATTTTTGGGGTATATAACTCTTGTTTGACAGGTACAACGTCTTCACACATATCCATAATTTTTCGTGTGTTGTCTACCACAATTTCTTTGGCTTTTTCTTCACCTAAAAAACTAAACGCATCCAACATTTCATTCGTTGTTAAAAAGTGTACGTCCGGTAATTCATAGCGATTTAGAGGATTCGCTCCTCCCATCGAATTAATTAAAATTTTACGATAAATAGCGTCTTCTTTATTTAAATAGTGAACATTTCCTGTTGCCACCACTATCTTACCTAAATCGTCCCCAATCGACACCAGATTAGTCATGATGTCTTCTAAGTCCTCATCATTTTTAACGAGTTCTGCTTCAATCAATGGAGCATAAACTTGTTTTGGCATGACTTCGATATAGTCATAAAATTTTGCACGCTTTTTGGCTTCTTCGACACCTTTTTGCATCATCGCTTCAAAAATTTCACCATTACTACATGCTGAACCCACTAACAATCCTTCTCGAAATTCAGATAACTTCGAGCGTGGAATACGTGGTACACGATAAAAATAATTAACATTTGACATCGAGATTAACTTAAATAAATTTTTCAACCCTACCTGTGTTTGGGCGAGAATCGTTGCATGGAATGGACGTGCTCGCTTATACGCATCTCCCTCACCAATATGTTGATTAAACTCATCATGATAATACACACCAAATTCTTCTTGTGCTTTTTTGACAAATATCCAACACAAATGACCGGTTGCTTCCGAGTCATAAATCGCACGGTGATGTTGCTCCAAGTTGATGTTATATTTTTTGGTCAAACGGTTTAAACGATGTGACTTTAATTCAGGATGAAGTAGTCGTGATAGTTCCAGGGTATCAATGACTGGATTAGGAGCTTCTGGCATATCGTATTTTTCATAACTAGTATTCAAGAATCCCATATCAAAACTAGCATTGTGGGCAACTAAAATACTATCACGGCAGAACTCTTCAAATAGCGTTAAGACTTCTTTTTCAGATTTTGACCCCTTTACCATATCATCTGTAATTCCCGTCAGATGAATGGTTGTTTGAGATAATGGATGACCTGGATCGATAAATTGTTCAAAGGTATCAATAATGTTTCCCTTATGCATTTTCACAGCAGCTAACTCGATAATCGTGTCATAAACCGCTGATAGTCCCGTTGTTTCCACGTCAAAGACAACATAAGTCGCATCTGTTAAACTAATATGTTTTGGATTATACGCAATCGGGACACCATCATCGACGATGTTTGCTTCCACACCAAACAACACTTTTACACCATGTTTTTTCCCAGCAAAATAAGCATCTGGATACGCTTGTGCGCCACTATGGTCGGTAATCGCAATTCCTGGCATCCCCCATTTTCCAGCTTGAGCCACTAAATCTGTGGCACTATTGGTCGCATCCATGGTACTCATATTTGTATGAAGATGAAGCTCAACACGTTTTTCCTCTTCAGGGGCTGTATCTTTTCTTAATTCTTTTTTTACCTCAACTAAGTCTTGACAATTCATCACTAAATCACGCATAAACGTGTCTTCCTGGATACTACCTCGTGCTCTTAACCAACTTCCGGTTTTAATTGCTTCAAATAAAGCGACGTCTTTTTCATTATTAGAAAATTTCTTCACAGCAAATGACGATGAATAATCTGTGATTTTGACAATTAATAACTTTCTGCCTGAACGTAATTCTCTAATTTCTTTATCAAACACAAACCCTTCGATAGTCACACGACGTTCTTCTTCAATGATGTCTTCCATACGTGTGATCACCTCATTACTTGGAATCGTTCTTCCAAGTTGAATTGGGCCTTCATGTTCAAGCGTTTCTTGTTTTTTCTTTTGTTGTTGATTTTTTTCAATGGCTGCAGCTGTTTGTTTCATTAATTCTTCTGCTTGCTCTTGTTGCCGTTGTTCAAACGCCTTTTGAATATCTGACTCTTTTGTGTCATCAATTCGAACAACAAATTTAAACTCAGGAAATCCGTAGCGTTTATATAGCTCACTAAGGCGTCCTAAATGTTTTTGACTTAAATATTTTTCGACCCCTTCATTTTCAACCAATAAAATAACCTGCTGGTCTTCAACAAATGGTGGTGTTTGCAACAATGAATTTTTCACAACATTTGTCATCTCTTCATTGGCCTTTAATACGTGATACCAATAATCTGCTAATAAATCATCATTTAAGTCTTTATTTTGGCTCGATACAACCAATGAAGTACGCGCAATATCATTAAAAGCAGTCTCTAAATGAGTAGATAACAACTGATAATGTGACATTGGTAAAATATGATGAAACCCTAAATTAAACTCCCATAGTCGACTTTTTTTATGTACAGTGACTTTTTTCACTTCACCTGTTTCTAAAAGAGGATAGTTGGATAATTGGTCATCTAAAGCAATTTGTTTTATTAATTGAGCATATAATTCTACTGGTGATAAGCTCATGGTCATCCCTACTTTCCTTTTTACATTATACATGAAAAAGGTTCTTAGTAAATAAGACTAAGAACCTTAAAGGTATTGTTACTTATTCAAGATATTTAACGTTGCATACAACTCATCACGACGAATTTCTAACTCATCTTGTGTTTTCTTGATTTTCACTTCAATAATTTCTTCTTCTGCTTTTTTACCAACAGTGATTCTAAATGGGGCACCAACTAAGTCAGCATCTTTAAATTTCACTCCTGGACGTTCTTTTCTATCATCTAGTAACACATCTAAACCATAGCTTTCTAATTCTTTTTCAATATCTAAAGCCAAGTTCCATTGGTGCTCATCTTTTGGATTAATTGGAATGATATGCACATCAAATGGCGCAATTTCAGCTGGCCAGTTGATGCCGTCCTCGTCAGACATTTGTTCGGTAATAGCTGAAAGTAAACGACTCACACCAATACCATAACACCCCATTTGAACGGGAATAGCTTTTCCATTCTCATCTAACACTTCTGCTTTCATTTTTTCAGAATAAAATGTTCCAAGTTTAAAGATATGTCCTAATTCAATACCTCGTGTAAATTGTAATTTTCCACGACCATCAGGAGAAATTTCGCCTTCTTTGACTAATCGTAAATCTAAATATTCTTTTGGTTCAAAGTCACGGCCTGGATTCACATTTTTGATATGATACCCTGTTTTATTTGCCCCAACTACTGTATTAGATAAATCTTGTACATATAAATCAGCTAGTAATTCAACCGTATCAGGTAATCCTACAGGACCTAAAGAACCAAATTCTACTCCTAAGACTTCTTTTACCTCATCATCTGTTGCTGGTTCTAAATTAACAGCGTTTAAATAATTTTTTAATTTTACGTCATTTAATTCATGATCACCACGAAGTAAAATCATCACAGGGTTTCCATCAGCCATATAAAACAAAGATTTCACTGTTTTATCTTCTGAAATAGATAGAAAGTCAGATAATTCTGAAATTGTTCCAACATCTGGGGTTTCAATTTTTTCCATTTCAAGTGGTGTTTCATGAGATTTTTTAGAGGCATAAAAACTAGTCGCCATCTCTAAATTAGCTGCATAATCACTTTCATTTGAATAAACAATCGTATCTTCACCAATCTCAGCAATGGCCATAAATTCTTTTGAATCATTACTTCCCATTGCACCGCCATCACCAATAATAATACGGTAGTTTAAGCCACAACGGTCAAATATTTTTTTATAGGCTTCTTCAAAGTCATTAAAGCCTTCATCTAAACTCTCTGTTGAGGCATGGAAAGAATACGCATCTTTCATAATAAATTCGCGTCCACGTAGTAGACCAAAACGTGGACGTTTTTCCCCACGGTATTTTGATTGAATTTGGTATAGATAAAGTGGTAATTTTTTATAAGAATTCACATCTTTACGAATTAAATCTGTAAATGTTTCTTCATGTGTTGGTCCTAAAAGATACTCTTTATCACCATCTGCAGTAAACGTCATCAAGGCATCGCCATATGTTGCATAACGACCACTTTCTCGCCATAAATCAGCTGGTATAACGGCTGGTAAAAGCATCTCATTAGCATTAATTTTAGCAAATTCTTCTCGCATGATGTTTTCAATTTTTTGAATCACTTTATAAGCAAGTGGTAAATAAATATAATAACCACTTGACACCTGTCTAATGTATCCACCACGAAGTAACACTTTATGACTCATTGCCTCGGCTTCACTTGGTACCTCACGCAAAGTTGGCATAAAAAATTTTGATTGTTTCATTATTATTAAACTCCCCTAATCATATTATTGAATAAAAAATCGTTGAATATCATTCCAAGTAACAGCAACCATTAATACAACTAGAATCACCACTCCAGCCATAGTAATCATCACTTCTTTTTCTTGACTTAATGGTTTACCGCGAACACCTTCATATAAATTCAGCATTAACTTTCCACCATCAAGACCTGGTAATGGAATTAGGTTCATAATTCCTAAATTGACTGATAACATCGCGGTAAAGGATAAGATAGCGATGATGCCACTTTTTGACACAGATTCAGATAGTTTAAAAATCATGACAGGACCACCTAATTTATTAATACTAAATCCAGTAATCAAATCACCCAATGCTTTAAAAATAGTTAATGAATTAGCAATCATTTGTGTCACTCCATATTGGATCTTACCAAAAAATGATAATGGCATGAACTTATTGCTCATCTGAATCCCAATCATTCCAACACTAGGATTTTGTTCACTTTTTTCTGGTACGACTTCAACCGTTCTTTTTTCATTTTTATCATTTTCTAAAACTAAAGACACTTTTTTTCCAGCATTAGAAGAAATTTCTGCTGAAATATCCGTAAATTTTGGTGTGTCATTACTATTTACTTGAATAATTTTATCACCCGGTTTAATGCCTGCTTTATCCGCTACACTATTTTGGATAACTCCACCAATCGCATTTGATGGATCTTCAACATATTTTCCACCTTGCATAAAAGCTACAAGGATAAACAGAACTGCAGCTAAGATGAAATTATTCATGGGTCCTGCAAAATTTGTCATCATTCGACGACCTAAAGAAGCTGATTGAAATTGAACATCACGTGGTGCAATTTGTGTTTCAATACCATCTTCTTCAATAATCGTTGCGTCATGAGATACTGGAAAAATCTTTTCTTCAGATTCATCCCCATTTTCATATCCTTTAATAAATAATTTATCTTCTAAATCATATGCAATCAATTCAATTGGTATACTATTAGGTAATTGTACTTTTTTTGTTGGGTTGATTTTCGTTACAATACCATTTTCATCTATAACAAGTGACAAGTGCATTCCAGGAGATAGTTCTCCCTCCTCTTCACCTTCACCCGCCATTCGAACATACCCACCAATTGGTAGTAAACGGATAGTATACGTTGTTCCGTTATGACGATGATAAAATAATTTTGGTCCCATGCCAATTGAAAACTCACGAACCAATATGCCGCCACGTTTAGCAAAAATAAAATGACCAAACTCGTGAACTAGAACAATCAAACCAAACACAAAAATAAATGTTAAAAATGTTTTCATCAGAACATCCCTTCTACTTATTGTATCAATCTATTTAAAACAATCCGACTAAATGCATCAATGGAAAGACAAATAATAAGCTATCAAACCGATCTAATATGCCACCATGTCCTGGTAAAATATTTCCAGAGTCTTTCACACCATAGTAACGTTTATAAGCTGATTCAACCAAATCACCCAATTGTCCGACAACTGAAAAAATGATAGCTAGTAATAACATCACAAACACATTATAAGTTAATGGCCATATTAAAGTAAAAACAAGTGACACAACCACTGCACATAACATACCACCAAGAGAGCCTTCAACGGTTTTATTTGGGGAAATATCTGGTGCTAATTTTCTTTTACCATATTTTCTACCAATCATGTAAGCCCCAATATCTGTAGACCAAACAATAAATAATGCATACATCAAGACATGTAATCCCGTTTCTCTAGCAGAAATAAAGTTTTGAAAACCAGTCCCCACATATAAACTCACTAATACTGGAAAACCAATAGTATCAAAAGTTAACGCATTTTTAAGAAAAACAGGTAGAACTAATAATGCCATCACGACTAAATAAAACAAGGTGTTACCATTCACTGTTTTAGGTAAAAAATCATACCACGTTGAGCGTGGTAAAATCAACACAACGGAACCAACTATTGCTAAAATCCCCTCTGGTGTTTTAATGTCTAACCCTTTCATCCTAAATAACTCATAAACCGCAATCCCACCTAACATAGCCATCACGACTTGCAGTGGCATTTGTCCAATAACTATTAGTGGAATAAATAAAATTAATGCAACAACTGCTGTAATCACTCTTTGTCTCATTTACTTGCCTCTCCTTCTATTTTCAATCCCCCAAAACGACGTTGACGTTTTTGGTAAGACCCAATGGCCTCTTCTAAGTGGACCAAACTAAACTCTGGCCAATAGGTCTCTGTAAAATATAATTCACTATAAGCAATTTGCCATAATAAAAAATTACTGATTCTCTCTTCCCCACTTGTTCGAATCAATAAATCTGGGTCTTGTAACTCGTTTCCCAAACTTGCTGTCATTAAATAATTAGAAAACATATCCTCATCAACTTCTTCTGTGAAGTTTCCTTGTTTTACTTCATTTAACAAGTCGTTTACTGCTGTTAAGATTTCTGCCCGACTACCATAGTTTAACGCAAAGTTTAATATCATGCCTGTGTTATTTTTTGTTTCCTTAATAGCATTTTCTACTGCTTTTTGCGTGTGTTTTGGTAAATGTTCTGTAAAGCCCATCACATTGACCTTGACATTTTCTTTAATCAACTCTGGTACAAAGACATCAAAGAAATCAACTGGTAATTTCATTAAAAAATCGACTTCATTTGATGGACGCTTCCAATTTTCCGTCGAGAAAGCGTATAATGTTAATACTTTAACTCCTAATTTGCTTGCATAAGTCGTTATTTTTTTAACATTATTCATCCCTTCCTTATGTCCAGCAATACGTGGAAGACGTCTTTTTTGCGCCCACCGTCCATTACCGTCCATTATAATTGCTATATGCTTGGGAATATCTCCATCTTTGGAAAAGTTTATCGTTTTTTCTTCTCCTAATTTTTTCTTCGTTTGCTTTGTAAATATATTAAACATAAAAAAGCCCCCTCAAAAGACTTGAGCATAAACATGCACTCACCTTATTGTAGCAAATGGGACTAGAAAAACCTATAAAAAAAAGGATAATCCTACTTTTTTTAAAAGAAATTATAAAAAAACAAGCCACGAATCTCTTCGTGGCTTTATTTTATTCGTTAAACATCTAAAATTTCTTTTTCTTTTTCACTAACAATGGCTTCAATATTTTTTGCACTAGCATCAGTCAATGATTGAACATCTTTTTCAAATCCACGTAACTCATCTTCAGAAATTTCTTTGTTTTTTTCTAATTTTTTCAATTCATCAATCGCATCACGACGGATATTACGAATAGCAATCTTAGCATTTTCACCTTGTTTGCCCACTTCTTTCGCAATATCTTTACGACGTTCTTCTGTTAATTGAGGGATAACCAAACGAATAACTGTTCCATCATTAGTTGGTGAAATACCAATATCACTTGCTAGAATAGCTTTTTCAATGTTTTCCATTGCAGATTTATCGAAAGGCGTAATCATTAATACACGCGCTTCTGGAATGGTAATAGAAGACAACTGATTTAGTGGTGTTGGTACTCCGTAGTAGTCTACTGTAATACGTTCTAACAAACTAGCGTTAGCACGACCTGCTCTAATTTGCCCTAATTCACGACGTAAACTTTCCTCAGATTTTTTCATCTTTTCTTTTGCATCATTTAAAATAGTTTGACTCATAATTTATTTCCCCCTTACAGTTGTTCCGATTTGTTCACCTAAACAAACTCGTTTAATATTTCCTGGTTCATTCATATTGAAAACTACTAAAGGTATATCATTATCCATACTTAAACTACTTGCTGTTGAATCCATTACTGATAAGCCTTTTGAAATAACTTCCATATGAGTTAATTCTTCAAATTTTGTGGCATTCATATCTAACTTAGGATCTGCAGAGTATACTCCATCCACGTTATTTTTAGCCATTAAAATAACATCTGCACCAATTTCAACTGCTCTAAGTGCTGCTGTAGTATCTGTAGTGAAATATGGATTACCGGTTCCACCAGCAAAAATAACAACACGGCGTTTTTCTAAATGACGAATAGCACGACGTCTGATATACGGCTCAGCAATTTGTCTCATTTCAATTGATGTTTGGACGCGGGTTGGTACACCCAAGTTTTCAAGTGTATCTTGTAGTGCTAGTCCATTCATTACAGTAGCAAGCATTCCCATGTAATCTGCTTGAGAACGTTCCATTCCCATTTCAGCACCAATATTACCGCGCCAAATATTTCCACCACCAACAACTATAGCCACTTCTATTCCAAGATCGTGAATTTCTTTAATTTCTTTCACTAAGCCATTGACAACACTTGGATTAATGCCAAATCCTTTTTCTCCAGCTAATGCTTCGCCACTAACTTTTAATAATACTCTACGATATGTGGGTTCTACCATTTTTATGCCTCCGCTTTTATCCTTTAGTCTTACTATACAAACCACTTTATACAGTAATTTTTTCAAAAAAAAGGAGCGCATATATCATAACAACAATAAATGCGTTCCCGATGATTAACTATTTACCCATTTGACTTGCAACTTCATCAGCAAAGTTTTCTTCACGTTTTTCCATACCTTCTCCAACTTCAAAACGTACGAATTCTTTCACTGTTCCACCTTTAGATGCAACAAATTTTTCAACAGTCATATCTGGATCTTTAACGAATGGTTGGTCTACTAAACAAATTTCAGCTAAGAATTTATTCATACGACCAATAACCATTTTTTCAACGATTTTTTCTGGTTTACCTTCATTTAAAGCTTGCTCTGTTAATACTTTTTTCTCATGATCTAGTTCATCTTGAGATACTTGGTCTTGAGATACGTAACGAGGATTAATAGCTGCAACATGCATTGCAACATCTTTCGCTACGACTTCATCTGTTGTTCCATTAATAACTGTTAATACGGCAATACGTCCACCCATGTGTAAGTATCCACCAAATGCAGCGTTATCGTCTTTTTCTAAGATTTCAAAACGACGGAAGCTGATTTTTTCTCCAATAACTTGAGTTGCTTCAATCACGTCAGACTCAATTGTACCTGTTTCTGTTTTAATTTTTAAAGCTTCTTCCATGTTAGCTGGTTTGTTTTCAGCAACTAATTTAGCAATATTTTTTACTAAGTCTTGGAATTTTTCGTTTTTAGCAACGAAATCTGTTTCAGAGTTAACTTCAACGATAGCAGCTGTATTTCCATTAACGTATACATTTGCTAAACCTTCAGCAGCGATACGATCATTTTTCTTACCAGCTTTTGCCATTCCTTTTTCTCTTAACAAATCGATTGCTTCTTCCATTTTACCTTCAACTTCAACTAACGCACGTTTAGCGTCCATCATACCGACACCAGTACGTTCGCGTAATTCTTTTACCATAGAAGCACTAATTTTACCCATTTATTGTTTCCTCCCAAGTGTTTGTGTATTATTTTAATGAAAAAGCCATCTAAGACAATTGACAAAACCATTGGCTACTTTGTTCACCTTTGCCAGCAGCCCTAGACAGCTTTAATTTATTTATTATTCAGCGTTACTTCCTTCAACCACTTCAACGATTTCTTCGATTGATGGAGCTTCCTCAGAAACAACTTCTTCTGTAAAGACTTCTTCTACAATTTCATCTTCGCCTTGGCGACCTTCGATGAATGCATCAGCCATTTTTCCAGAAATTAATTTAACCGCACGAATTGCATCATCGTTTGATGGGATAACAACATCGATCTCATCTGGATCACAGTTAGTATCAACCATAGCAACGATTGGAATATTTAATTTATGAGCTTCTTGAACGGCAATACGTTCTTTACGTGGGTCAACGATAAACATAACATCAGGAATTCTTGGCATATCAGCGATACCACCTAAGAATTTTTCTAATCTTTCACGTTCTTTCATTAAACCAGCAACTTCTTTTTTAGGTAAGACTTCAAAAACACCGTCTTCTTCCATAGTTGTGATTTGTTTCAAACGTGCAATACGTTTTTGGATTGTATCCCAGTTAGTCAATGTTCCACCTAACCAACGATGGTTAACGTAGAATTGACCTGAACGAATTGCTTCGTCTTTAATCGCTTCTTGAGCTTGTTTTTTAGTTCCTACAAATAAAGCAATTCCGCCTTCTTCAGCGATGTTTCTCATATAGTTATAAGCATCATCTACTAAGCGAACTGTTTTTTGTAAATCAATGATATAAATACCATTTCTTTCTGTGAAGATATATTTCTTCATTTTTGGGTTCCAGCGACGAGTTTGGTGCCCAAAATGTACACCAGCTTCAAGTAACTGTTTCATGCTAATTACTGCCATTTTTTGTTTCCTCCAATGTGGTTTTTATTTTCCCTCTTAACAGCCTCACTTTTCTTGTGGACTTAAAGTATTTAAGCACCTCACAAAAAATCAGCTGAAAATGTGGATTTGATCCTACCTTACAGTAGCACCTTTGTTAGTATATAACAGCCATATAAGAAAATCAAACATTTTTCACTAATTTTTTATATCAGAGACTTTTTATTTTTCTTTTTTACTATACTCTACTTTTCTTGTATACTTAAATTACTATTATATAGGAGGCAATTTACTACATGACAACTTTTTACTGCATGAGACATGGGAAAACTGAATTTAATCAAGCAGGTATTTTTCAAGGGGGGCTGGTTGATTCACCACTGCTTGATGAAGGGATTGAAACAGCCAAAAAAGCTGGAAACTATTTGCAAGATGTGTCTTTTGATCGTGTGATTATCTCTCCTCAAAAACGTGCACAAGATACCGCGAGAGCCTTTTTATCTACTCACTCCTCTAATCCAATAAAAGAAACGGTTGAAGATATACGGGAAATGAAATTTGGTACTTGGGATGGTACCCTTGAAAAAAGCTATGAAGGTCAGACTCAATTTGAGCATTTAAAATATCGCCCTCATCTTTATGATCCAAGTGAATTTGGTGGAGAAGATTTTGAGACACTATTAAATCGAACAAAATCTGTTTTTAAAGAATATGCTACTAAATATCCCAATGACACTATTTTAGTTGTTTCTCATGGATTAACACTTCAAACATTACTTAAGCATTTTCAAGGGTTACCCATTAGTGACATTAGAAACGGTGAACTTTTAGGAAATACAAGTATTTCTATTATTGAAGCAAAAAATGCTGAAGAATTTTCCGTGACACGCTATAATGATTTAACTCATACTCTTTAATCTTTTTATCTACTCAGCTCCTTTATTTCATGTTAAAATGAAAAAGTTCGATTAAATTAAGGAGTGTTATAAAAATGAAGCAATTTAGCAACACACTTTTAAAGTATGCAAAGAAAATAGAGTGGCATTCATTTTTAATGGGTGGATTGATGATGATTTTTGGATTTATTATGGTTTTCCATCTTGATTCACAAATCAAACAGTTTAGTATTATCATGGGACTTGTCGCTATTTTAAAAGGTTTTTTAAACTTCAATTATTATTCGACAAACATTCGATTGGAGCCAAAAGAAACATGGCATATTATTTATCTCATCTCAGGAATTGTCAGTGTCATTGTTGGTCTTTCTATTATCTTTAATTTTTCAGCAACAAATAATGCACTTTGTGTCATTTGTGGTCTTTGGTTTATTTGGGATTATATCCCACAAATTATTTTGAGTGAATTGGAATTTATCAATGAATCACAACTTCTTATCACTTTCAGGATCATACAAGGGATCTCCGTCTTATGCGGTGTTATATTAATATTCCAATCGTTTATTCCATTCATTAATCCTTTAATGTTTGCCATCGTCTATTATTTTCTCTCTGGGGGAATTCTTCTTTGGGAAAATTATCAAATTATAAAAAAAAGAAGCTAATCTTTTATTTTGAAAAGACAGCTTCTTTTTTTTGTCTATTTTTCAATATTATCAAAATAATGGCAAAACAGCCTAATAAGGCATATTTACTCATATCTAATACTGATATAGCATTTGTATCAATTTGTTTAAAAGTATAGCTTCGAAGAATATTATCTAACGATACATTATGTGCATACTTTGTTACGATAAATAACGTTGACATCATAAGTAATTGATGTAAAATGCTCCCAATATTTCCTAAGCGATATTTGGCAATTAACCGAAAATCTCTTGGCAAAACTGGATAATGATAAACCGCTTGATTTAATTGCTGATTATAAATAGAGGTAATCACACTTAAAGTAAACACTCCTACATAAAATAATTCGTGCGTTATCAATAATAAAAAGCCGAACATCAAGCCATAAAAAATAATTTTCTCTTTATTCTGTATTTTTTTTGCCATCATTGGAGAGATAATAATGGAAGTTAAATACAAACTATATATTATCATTAATGAAGATTTTCCATGATTAATCATTTGATACAATGTGCAAAACACTAAAATAAAATTAGTCAACATACCTTTATATAACATCATAGCACTTTCTAGCGGTCTAAATTGACGTTGACGCGTAATTTTTTTATAGTAAATAAAGTAAATAACCAACAGTATAGCCATTATAATCATCAGTGTTAATAAAAAATGACTCACACCTAATTTTTTATCCCCTTTTATGATAAACACACTAAAAAATCCAACAAAAAATAAAACAAGTGTTTCAATAGTTGAATAATTTGGATAAGGAATCGTTTCATCTATTGTATAGGTTGGATAAGTTGATAAAACACTAGCTAACAACAATAAATTTAATCCTAAAAATAAAAAGGTTCCTACTATTGATGCATCAATCAACTTAAACAATATAGTTGAAAAAATAATGGCAAAACCTAATGAATATAATTGGTTGCTTTCTTTATTATTAAAATCATTCAGTGTTCTCTCATGAAACATAACTGTCATATAGCTTGGAAACATTAAACCTGAACAAATACCCAATAACCCTCCAGCAATCCAACCAAACGCAATCGATTGATTCAGCAATAACCCAAACCCACAACCTAAAATACCTAGTCCAATTGCTACAAATAATAAGCGTCGCATAGGCAATGTTTTTAAACGAATTAAAAACAAAATAGTTGATTTAAAGCAATAAAAGAATAGTAAGGGTAATAAATAACGAAATTCATGATTATTTTGTAAAAAAATATGGACCAAAATAAATATTGGAAATAAGTTCATTCCGTTAACCAATACAAAAGGAATAAACTGTAATGATTCAAACTTCTTTTTCACGGTCTCCACCACAGCACCTCTCTTTCCCTACTTAGTTTACAATATTTTTTTCTTCTTAACAAAATTCTTTATACTTTAGAAATATCCTTTTTTTCGTTATAATACATTTATACTCAAAGGAGGAATTCAAGTGCTAACAATTAAACAAATTCCAACAGGTGCAATCCAAGAAAATTGCTACTTAATTTATAATAATCAATCATTACTGATAGTCGATCCAGGTGACGAGGCAAAAAAAATCGAATCTGCCATAGATGAACTCAATGTAAAACCTGAAGCTATTCTTATTACACATGCTCACTATGATCACATTGGTGCGGTAGATGAAATCAGAGATAGATACAATATTCCTGTATATATTAGTCCAATTGAACAATCATGGCTGACTGATCCACAATTAAACTTATCAGGTCTAGCTCGTCATGATGATATGGCTGATGTAACTGCTAGAGAAGCTGAATTTGAATTTAAAAACTATGATACATACACTATTGGTGACATGACATTTAAAGTCGTTCCAACACCTGGACACTCACCAGGTAGTGTTAGCTTTATTTTTGATGATTTTGTTGTTTGTGGTGATGCTCTATTTAGAGGTAGTGTCGGACGAACTGACTTACCTTTTGGCGATTCACAAACCTTGCTTTCTGGTATAAAAGCTGAATTATTTACTCTGCCAGATGAATTCAAAGCCTATTCAGGTCATGGCCCCGTAACAAGTATTGGTCGTGAAAAACGCGAAAATCCATTTTTTAATTAAAGAGCTTTTAACTCCTTAGATAATTAAATTTTTCTAAGGGGTTTTTTTTCGAAAAAAGATTTGGTTTTAAAAAAAGATAATGTATACTTAATTGTGATAAAAAGGAAAAAGGAGACTATTAAGAATGGATTTTTATAATATATTAAAAGTGATCTTTTTAGGGATTGTTGAGGGGATTACAGAATGGCTGCCAATCAGTAGCACTGGTCATTTGATTTTAGTAGACCAATTTTTAAAGCTTGATGCTTCAAATGACTTTAAAGAAATGTTTAATGTCGTCATTCAACTAGGAGCAATTCTCGCCGTAGTGGTTCTTTATTTCAATAAATTAAACCCATTTGCTAGAAATAAATCTGATATTGAAAAAAAAGATACTTGGTCTTTATGGTTCAAAGTAGTGGTTGCATGTATTCCAGCAGGTGTCTTAGGAATTTTGTTTGATGATTTTTTAGAGGAACATTTTCATAAGTTTGTCCCTGTTGCGATGATGTTAATTCTTTATGGTGTACTATTTATTATTGTTGAAAATAGAAATAAAACCATTAAACCAACCACAACAACGCTTAATCAACTAACTTATAAAACTGCCTTCATTATTGGTTTATTCCAAGTGCTGTCATTAATACCTGGAACATCTCGTTCAGGTGCTACTATTATTGGGGCAATAATTATTGGCTGTTCACGTTATGTAGCAGCAGAATTTACTTTCTTTTTAGGAATTCCTGTCATGTTTGGAGCTAGTGGGGTTAAGATTTTGAAGTTCTTATTAAAAGGAAATTCGTTTGGTTCTCCTGAAATCATCTTATTATCAATTGGCACAATTGTTTCATTTGTCGTTTCAATATTAGCGATCAAGTTCTTGATGGGTTACATCAAAAAACATGATTTCAAAGTTTTTGGTTGGTATCGAATTATTTTGGGAACCATCATTCTCATTTACTGGTTAACAACATTATAATCAATAAAAACCGTTTAAGAAGCGATTCATCGCTTCTTTTTTTTATAATCATTCTCATTGATAACGACTATCAATCCCATCTAGATTATAACTATTCTAATCTAGATTTTTTTGTGTTACACTTAGTTCATAAGGAGGTAATACAAATGACTTATATTAAAGAAAACAAACAAATGCTTGCCACAATCGTCTGTGGTACCCTTATGTTATTAGGTTTTATTGTAGACAAAAATCACATGAATTTTGCTCCTATTATTTATATTATCGGAATGATTATCGGTGGATTTTCACAGACAAAAGAAGGAATCGAGGACACAATTGAGAATAAACATTTAAGTGTCGATTTATTAATGGCTCTAGCTGCTATTGGTGCCTGCACAATTCAATTTTATTTTGAAGGAATTATGTTAACATTTATTTTTTCATTAAGTGGTTCATTAGAAGAATACACAACAAGTAAAAGTAAAAAAGAAATTGAAAACCTAATGGCTATTCAGCCGGAAAATGCCTTTTTATTATTAGCTGATAATACAACAAAAGAAGTTCCTGTTGCAGAGCTAAAAATTGGTGATACATTGCTTGTTCCTAAAGGATCAAGTGTCCCAATTGATGGAGAATTATTAAGTGATCACTCTTCCGTTGATGAAGCCGCCATTACAGGCGAATCTATTCCAGTCGAAAAATTACATCATGATGCTTTATTTGCTGGGACAATTAATGTAGGAAATGCTATCTCGATGATAGTAACCAAAGAAGCTAAAGATACCTTGTTTAGTAAAATCATTCAATTAGTTGATGAGGCACAAAACACGCCTTCAAAAACAGCGAGTTTCTTAGATCGATTTGAAAATACCTATGTTAAAGTTGTATTGGTTATTGTCCCACTAATGATTTTCCTTCCTTATTTCGTTTTAGGTTGGACTTGGAATGAGAGTTTCTATCGTGGGATGGTTCTATTAGTTGTCGCCTCTCCTTGCGCTCTTGTTGCCTCAGCTACACCTGCTACTCTAGCTGCTATTTCTAACGGGGCAAAAAATGGCGTTCTTTTTAAAGGTGGCGTCTTTTTAGAATCACTCTCTGATTTAAAAGCTATTACCTTTGATAAAACAGGAACTCTTACAAAAGGAATTCCTGTTGTAACAGATGAAATATTTATTGAAACCCAATGCGATAAAGCCATTTCAGCTTTAGTGACCATTGAAAAAAATTCTACTCATCCTTTAGCCAATGCTATTGTGAGATTCTATCAAGATTCAAAAGTATCTATTAACGATACACTTATTGTAGAAGAAATTACAGGATCAGGTATGCAAGCAACTGAAGAAGACACTTTATGGAAAGTTGGAAACAGTGATTTTGTGACAAATAAACACCTTGATAATAAAACGCTGGAAAAAACATTGCAATTACAGCAAGAAGGAAAGACAGTCATTTATCTATCTAAAAATAATCAAGTAGTGGCGTTCTTTGGATTACTTGACGTACCAAAACCTGAAGCGATTGAATGTGTTAACTATTTTAAAAAAGTTGGTATTACAACTACTATGTTAACAGGTGATCATCACCAAACAGCCAATGCTGTCGCTCAAATAGTTGGCGTGGATCATGTAATAGCTGACTGTCTACCCGAAGATAAAACGATTTTTATTAAAGAACAAAAAGATAAAGTTGGAACCAACGCTATGATTGGTGATGGAATAAATGATGCTCCAGCATTGGCAAATGCAACGATTGGTGTTGCTATGGGGCAAGGAACTGACATTGCTATTGATGTTGCTGATATTGTATTAATGCAAAATGATTTAAATAAATTGGCGATGAGTCACGAAATGTCTCTAAAACTAAAAAAAATTGTGACTGAAAATATCATCTTTTCTATTTCTATGATTGTTTTATTGATTATCTCAAATTTCTTACAAGTCATTAACCTTCCATTAGGTGTTATTGGACATGAAGGGAGTACCATTTTAGTCATATTAAATGGTTTGAGACTGTTAAAACCAATCAAAAAAGAAAAAAAAACTTTCTATACTCAACCCAAAACAAAGACAGCTAACTAAAATCTTGGACAAATTGTCCAAGATTTTTTCATTGTCATTTAGAAAACTTTATGATATAGTTTTAAAAACTAGATAAAGGAGTTTTTAATATTGATTAATTCTATTACGGATGATTTAACAGATTTTTCTCTACCTGTATGGGATGAATTACCAGATATTGATGTTTATATGGACCAATTAGTTACTATTATTGATCGATATTTACAACCTTTATCTGAAAATGGCATACCTTTTAAGCCATTAACCCCCTCAATGGTAAATAATTACGTTAAATTAAAGTTAATCCCTAAACCAATCAAAAAAAGATATAGTCGAAAACATATTGCAAGGATTATTGTAATTACTATTTTAAAACAAGTATTTGATATTCCTTCTATTCAACAAAGCATTGATTTACAAACTGAAAATACTAATTCAAAAGATGCTTACAATTTATTTTGTCAGTATCTTCATGAATCACTTCATGCTTTTTCAACACAGGGAGAAACAATTGTATTTAATAATCCCGAAACAGATATCGCCCCTATACGTTGGGCATGTATTACAATTGTGAGTAAATTATTTACAGAATGCGCCCTCACATCTACGCTAAATATGATAAACAATAAGGAGATGGTATCACAACATGACTGAAAAAATGGCATTATTTGTTGATTCCGGAATGGACTTACCACCAGAAATCGCAGCACTAGATGGTGTATTTATTGTTCCTTTAAGTATTAATTATTCAAATGGGAGCTTCTTGGATAAAATCGATATCACAGCCGCTGAAATTTATGACCGATTAGATCAAGAAATCCCCACAACGTCTCTTCCCTCACTTGAAATTATTGAAAATACTATTCAGCAAATAAAAAATGAAGGATACACACACATATTAGCTGTATCTATTTCTAGTGGCTTAAGTGGGACTCACAATGCATTAAGATTATTATTAAATGGTCATGAAGATATCACCTCTCACATTATTGATACGAAAAGTATTGGTATTGGTGGTGGGATACAAGCTGCTTACTTAAAAGAATTAATTGACAAACACTATTCATTTGATTCTCTTGTTGAAATTGGAGAATTGTTACCTAAAAAAGGTCGGATCTTTTTTAGTATTCCGACTCTTGAATATTTAAAAAAAGGTGGAAGAATTGGTTTAGTTACTTCTATTTTAGGGACAGCTTTAAACCTTAACCCAGTGATTTCATGTAATGATGAAGGGATTTACTATACGGTGACAAAAGCTCGTGGTAGAAAAAAAAGTTTACAAAAAATGATTGACCAATTAGTCGCTTTTGGTGAAAATAGTACAGACTACCGCATAGGCATTGCATATGGAACCTGTCAAGAGGAAGCTGAACTTGTCAAAAAAACAATTGAGGAAAAATTACCACATGCTACAGTTATTTATTTTAATGACGTCAGTCCTGTATTAGGGGTTCACACTGGTCCAGACGTCATTGGTGTCACTATTTTAGATTTAAATTAAGAAACATTGCAATTAATTTATTGCAAACTGATTATGGTTTCTGTATAATGAGAATGTTGATTACATATGATTTATCAATGTAAACTCTATGTCGGAGGTGAAAATAAATGCCAAATATCGAATCTGCTATCAAACGTGCTCGCACTAGCAAGATTGCAAACGAGTCTAACTCTGCAAAATTAAGCAAAATGCGTACTGCTATGAAGAAATTTGAAAAAGCTGTAGAAGAAAATGCTGATAATCAACAAGAATTATTAGTTGCTGCTACACGCGAAATTGATATGGTTAGTGCAAAAGGATTAATCCATCAAAACAAAGCAAACCGTGAAAAATCACGTTTAGCTAAAAAAATCGCAAAATAAAAAAACTTGATTGACTGAATCTTTTGATTTCTAGTCATCAAGTTTTTTCTTTTATTTAAATTGTTTCATTAAAAAGAGTTCAAACAACAAATTAGCATCCATATAACCTGATTTCATCTTATAATCATTTTCGACTAAATAATCAAAAATAGCACCTAGTGTTTTTAAATCAAATTTTTTTGCTTCTTGTAGTGATAGTTTTATTCTATAGGGATGGATTTTCAACACATCAATCATATTACTTTGTTGATAATGCCTTTCTGCCATTATTTTCACTTGTAACAACAAACGAAACTGACTAATTAAAATAGCGTTAATTTTAATAGGGTCTTCTCCTTGTAGTAATAATTCATTATATAAAGCCAATGATTGCTCTTTTTGATTAGCTAAAATATACTTCAGTAAGTCAAAAATACTATGTTCTAGTGACCTTGGGATGAGTTGTTTAACCATCTCTTTGGTTATTTTTTTTGATTCAGTTGCTACCAAAAACAATTTATCTAATTCATTCATCATTTGGCTAAGATTAGCATTCGTCAAATAAATAAATTCTTCAAACGCCTCTTTGCTTATCTCGTAGCCTTCATTTTTTATCGTATCTGAAACATATTGTTGTGCCAAACGATTCGTCATATCCGAAACATCAATCAGTGTTGCTTCTTTTTTTAATTTTTTTACTATTTTCTTACGTTCGTCTAACTTATCATAAGGTGCTAAAAACACTAATATCGTTGATGGGGAAGGCTCATCAAGATAGTCTAATAATGTATTTAAATTATGTTCAACATCTGTCTTTTTCTTTTCACCTGTCAAAAAGTATGGTTCTTGAATGAAGATAATCTTTCTTTCTCCAAAAAAAGGAATCGTTTGTGCTTCTATCATAACGTTATCTAACAAGTCTTGCTTCATATCAAAAGTCATCAAGTTAAAAGATTGCTCTTCTTCTTCCATGCCAGATGCGATTAATTGTTGTTTAAATTGATTAGTAAGATACCGCTCTTTTCCCAATAGGACATAAACAGAATCAAATTTTTTTTCTTTAATTTTTGCGATTTCTTTTTGAAAACTCACTTATTACGACACATCCTTCTTGTCTTCTCTTCACTATTCTAACAGATTTTTATTTTATTGACTTCATTTTCAACATCTCTTTTTTAAAAGGTAACCATTTTTGATAAATCATCCCATCTTCATCTGTCCTAAAAATAGTAATATGATGATTGGTTAAGGTATCCAGTGTTTCTGGTGAAGGATGTTTAAATCGATTATTTTCTCCGACAAGTATTATAGCTTGGTTGGGATCTACTTTTTCTATGAAGTCATGATAACTAGATGTTTTACTACCATGATGCCCAACTTTAATACAGTCTGCCTTTAGGTCATCTTGTTTGTATTGATCCATTAAACGCAATTCTCCTTCTTTTTCTAAGTCACCCATTAATAAAAATGCTTTTTGATGAATCGTAACCTTTAATACAAGCGAATCATTATTTTGACCATCGCCTACACCTAAAGGAGATAATACATCAAATTGTAAATTAGATAGCGTTAATTGATTTTTCTGAGTTACTGGATGAACAGATGATACATTCATTTTCTCTAATTTTCGTTGGAAATTCTCTTGTTCATATGCCCCTGGTGTGGTAATAATCTGTTTAATCGTTACCTCTTCACTTAATCGGTCCATATCACCAAAATGATCTTCATGAGCATGTGTAATAAAAAGAGCATCTAGTTTTGATATCCCCTTACTTTTTAAAAATGGCAGTAAAGTGTAATCAGCATTTCGCTTACTGTTTATTTTTTGCTTCCAAGCCTCTTGCTCAAAAGATAAACTTCCGCCTGTATCAATTAAATAATTCCCTTGATAAAATGGAAGCTGAATAAAAATCGCATCTCCTTGTCCTACATCAACAAAAGCAATTATACCAAAAGGATTGATGTATTTAATACTCAGTATCATAAACGGACTTAGCAAAATAAAGGATACCTGTTTTGCTGATATTTTTTTTACTTTCTCCCAGTAAATTAAACAACCAAATTGGCCAATAATGATAAGAATAAGTAATACTTTAGAAAATGTTCCAGTTGTGACTTGAAACATCGTCCACTTTTGACACCATATAGCAAATAAATGAATCATTCTCACAATACTTTCTATCGAAATGATAATAAAGTTGGGTAAGAATGCTAACATTATGAAACTAATGACTAATAGTGGTAGTAATACTTGGAATAAAATAGGTGTGAATAATAAACTAAATAAACCAGATAAAATATTGAACTCAAAAAAGTAATAGCAAATTAATGGAAGAGAAAAAAACGTTAACAATAATTGAAAAAATATTGTCTGTTGATATTTTTTATAGATGGATATAATTGGTTGGATAAATATAATTAAAAAACTTAAATAATAGCTAAGTACTCCCCCAATAGTCAGTAAAACGGTTGGAAATAAAAACGTATGGATAAATAATGTCACACTCCAACAATCCAGTGAACTCAAATACCACTGATAATGAGTTGAACTCTTTTTTATAATATGTTGCAAACTTGCTCGAATCACTCCAACACTATAACCTGAGAGACCAACGAATAGCAATAAAAATAAACATTCTATGATTGACGTGGCTTCTTTTGTAATGCCTGCTCTTAGTAATACTGATCGTATCATCATCACTAAAAAAGTAACATGTAGACCAGACAAAGCAAATAAGTGCGACAAACTTAATTTATTCCATACCTCTCTATTTTCTCCGTCATTGATTCCTAATAGTAAACTAGTCATGTAAAACGACGTATAAGGTAAAAAAGTTTGATTAATTGACTGATAAGAAGATGCTCGAAAACTTGATATCAACTCAATTGGATGAATAATAGATAGTGATTTTTCTTTAACTTCCACAATATCTTTTAGCTGATAAATTCCAACGACTTGTTGAGAAAATAAATAGTTGCTATAATCAAAACCATTTAAATTGCGTTTTGATTGTGCTGAAACTTTTTCTTGACTGCTCGTTATAACCAATGGGTGATTAACTGATAACAAAGCCTCTTTTTCTTCTTTAGAAGTCAGTTTATATCGTAAAAAATAGCGACGATGATTCTTCTTCGCTTTAGCTTTAACAAAATCACCGTCTACTTGTAATGTGTCAGGCAGTACTGTCCATGTTTCTTTATCTTCATTAATAAATACATCGTGTCTATAAGGGACTGTTAGAAAAAAATAACCATTTGATAAAATAAAGCAAACAATACTCAGCATGAATAGCCTAGAATTGTTTAAACGCCATACATGAACCGTACAAAATAATACTAAAAAAAGCCCTATCCACGATTGATTTAATAAACATAATAGCCATATCACAAATATCATCAAAGGATAAAAAAAATACCCCTTTACAGAGGTATTTTCTTTAATCATTGTCTTCACCAAAAGCAAGTGTGTCAAAATATTCTTGAGATAACGTGACTTTATCAATTGTTGCGCCCGCTTGTTTAATCAATTTCATTGCATAATCATCATTTCGATAATCTTTCAAATAGTGAATCATTTTAATCCCCGCTTGTAAAATCATTTTAGTGCATTGTAAACAGGGAAAGTGTGTCACATAAATTTCTGCCCCATCTGTTTCAACGCCAAATTTTGCGCATTGTAAAATAGCATTCATCTCTGCATGGATGGTTCGTACACAATGTCCATCAACAAGGTAACATCCTTCATCTATGCAATGAACATCTCCCGTTACAGATCCATTATATCCTCCAGCTATTATTCGTCTATCTCGGACAATTGTTGCTCCAACTGATAATCTTGTACATGTGCTACGTAAAGATAACAATAGACTTTGAGCCATAAAGTATTGATCCCAAGGAATTCTTTCTCTTCTCATCTTTAAACCTCTTTTTCTTTAACTTAAGTTTATTGTAATTGATTTTTAATGTTTTAACTAGTTATTTTATTTATTCAACTATAACATCTTCCACTTTTCTATTCTTCTACACTATGATGGATGATTTTAAACTTTCAAAAGTTTTTTCACCAATACCATCAACATTTGTTAAATCTTCTATTGTTTTAAATAACCCTTTTTCTTCACGGTATTTAATAATACTTTCTGCTTTTTTCTCACCAATACCATTTAATGTTTTTAACTCATCTATGGTTGCTGTATTAAGATTAATTAAATCTGACTTACTTGAGTCTTGCTTGTCTTTTCCATTACTTTGTAGCATTGGTATGTCATCTAGTACTTCGCCCTCTTTTGGGATGTAAATAACCATTTGATCACTTACACGCTCAGATAGATTCACCCGTTTATCATCAGCATTAGATAAAAATCCGCCTGCTAATTCCACGACATTCAATACTCTCATATTACCAGTTACTTGATAAATACCTGGATTGATAACCGCACCCTTAATATCTACATACATCTCATCAGTTGATATAACATTTTTTTCAATATTTTCTCTTAGTGTACTATTCGTTGTGATAGTGGTGGACTCCTCAACTATTATCTTATTTGCAGAAAACATTCTTATCAGCACAAAAGCACTCACTATAATCATACTTACAACGCCAAGTACAAGCCATTTTTTATCTTCTAATTTTTTAAAACGATTCATCTTACCTCTCCTTTCATTAATAGATACGAAAAAACACACGTCTTATTCCTAAGGCGTGTGTTTTTCTAAGTAATTTATCGCATCTTGAATCGTTTTAACAGGTACCACTTTTAGTGAAAGATGATTTTTATCCGCTGATTCCTTGGCTAATTCATAATTCGTTTTTCCTTCTGTTTCATTATTCGGGGCGAAAAATATCGTTGCTCCAGCTTTTTCAGCTGCCACTACCTTTTTCTCGATTCCGCCAATATCTCCTACTTTTCCTTTATCGTTAATCGTTCCTGTCCCTGCAATATTTCGTCCTTGTTTTAAATCTTTCTGACTTAACATGCTATAAAGTTCCAAACTAAACATTAATCCCGCTGAAGGACCACTTACACCTTGTGTATTAAATTGAATGTCTTTCTTAGTATCAATAGATGTTTGATCCACAACAGTCACACCAATTCCCGGTCGATTTAATTTTGGTAACTTAATAATTTTTCCATCAGCCACTTCTTCGTGCCCATTTCGCTCATAACCAATAGAAAGAGATTCATCAATTGGCATCTTTTGTAAAGTTTGAATAAAATCATTCGATTGTAGCATTGTCTTTCCATTTAATTTTTGAATTAAATCACCCACTTCTAATTTTTTATAAAAACTAGAATAGTCTGCAACAGATAATACATAAATCCCTTTATATACACGCCTATAAGGAATATCAGCTAATTCCAATGCAATCTGGATGGCTTCATTTTTTGAGTCTTCCATATTATATTCTTGAATACGTTCATACTCAGCTGAATTGGAGTCACCTAATATGTCTTGTTGGGGAATTAGCTCTGCATTACGATCCAATTTACTTAATAAAACCGTTAAAACATTGGCTTTTTGGACTTGAACTGTCGTCATCATAAACGAGCCTTCTTGCGTATCCTTTTTACCATCTACAGTAATAATTTGATTTAATTTATCAGCACTACCTGGCGATTCAATATAATAGGGTAATGGAAAAATTAAAACAAATAAAATCACTAAAACACCTAACACTTTTAGATAAAATGATTTCTTTTTAAAAAGCTCCTTGTTCATGACTATAACCTTCTTATTATTTAAATTTTAATTTGAGTGCGTCATTGACCTTTTCTGGAACAAAATCGGTGATATTTCCTTGAAATTTAGCAATTTCTTTCACCATACTAGAACTGATATGATTATATTCTTCATCAGAAATCAAAAAAATGGTTTCAATGTGAGAAGAAAGATGTTTATTTAAAACGGCAATACTTTTTTCATATTCATAATCTAATTGATTACGAATACCACGTACTAAATAATCTGCCCCTAACTCCTCAGCAATTCGAATAGTTAAGTCATTATCACATAATCTAACTGAAACATTTTCTAACTCTTTTACTTCTTCAGCAATAAAGTTTTGCCTTTCAATTGGAGTAAATAACGTTTTTTTGGTCGTATTAGTAAAGACTCCTACCACTACTTCATCAAATAATCTACTGGCTTTTTTAATAGTATTTAAATGCCCATTGGTTACTGGATCAAAACTCCCCGGAAAAAGAGCAATTCTTTTTTTAATCATCTTTTCCCTCCTTCAACTGATAAATTCTGACTTTTGTCACACCATATTGCTGTTCTCGTTGTAAGACTAATTGACCAATTATATCTGGTAATATAACATGTTTATCCATCTCACAAATGATTTTTGCCTGTTTTTTTAATAAATTTAATGATTGTAAATCCATCATATTTTTTTCTAACTCTTCTTTAGCATAAGGTGGATCTAAAAATACATAGTCACACAGCACGCCTTGTTTAGATAAAAAATGAAGTGCTTTAGATGCATCTAATTTTTTTACAATAAAAGAATCTGGTTGTTTTGTCATTGCTACGTTCTCTTCTATAACTTTTACAGCGGGGAAAAAAATATCAAAACAATACGCTTTGTCCATACCGCGTGAAACACTTTCTACTGCTAGGTTACCACTGCCACTATATAAATCCAAACACACACCACCATCAAAATAAGGTCCAATCATGTTGAAAATTGATCCTTTTATTTTATCAGATGTGGGCCTAGTATTATCCCCTTTTAATGATTGTAATTTTCTTCCCTTAAATTCACCTGCAATCACTCGCATGATATTTCTTCCTCTCTATATAAAACTGGCGATAAAAAAAGTATTTGTCTTATGTCAGACAAATACTTTAATCATCAAATTCTGCTAAGCGAATTTCTGTTTTTTGCTCTTCAAAATCTAACGGTTCATCATGACAATCTTGATTTCCTAATCTATTAGTAAAATTCATATTAATATCTGGTCTAAAAGACTTGTCTACACTTCTAACAAAAAACTGTTTATTTAATTTTTCAATTGTTTCTTCAACAGACTCTTCATCTACATATAAAACCACATATTTCATTTTTTTTGATACATAATAAACATAGCCAAATCGTTTTAGATTTCTTAATTGTTTTAAACTATACACCCAAACGATTAAACCACGTCTTGGCATTAATTCCAATTCATTTGTTAACATGACATGTCCCTCCACATCCTTTTTTAGCAAATTCAAAAAAGGGATTTCCTGCATCAACTTTTATCGTATCAGATATGGTTTGAGCAATATCTAGACTAATATAGTCTAACACATTTTGAACAGTTGTTTCACTTATTTTAAACGTTGCAACTAATTCATTCGTATCTAGTGCCCGTTTGGATTTTCTTAGTGCACGTCTTGTTTCCTTAAAATCAGGGGCATACTTCCCATAAGGTTCTATTTTTTCAAACGCTTCTTTTTTAGTTAAAAAATCTGACACTAAATCAGATACCTCGCTACTTTTATCAATCGCTTGATAGGCATGGAGATAATCTATCACAGTTTGACTATTTAATACATCTTTAGCTAACTGATTAACTTTATCTTCTAAATCAAATAATTCATCATTATAAATCATTTTTTATCACTACTTTCAGTGGTTAGTGAAGTATTTACTGCCTTTTGATTAAATAAGACCAATACTTGATTTTTATTAAAGGCAATTCCTATATACTCATCCTTCGCATCATTAATTTCTTGTTGGTCAAATCGATTAACAAACCAGTTTGACACAATAAATGGCACATCACCCATACTTTGGACGAATAAACCATGTGTTCCTTTGTCAATAGGCTTTCCTAGTTTTAATAGACGTTCTAACTCTTCATCAACTAAAATAAAACTATCACTGGGATTACTTGAATCCACTTTTTCTTGCCATTGGTCTAATCTTTCTTCTTTTTTTATAACTAGTTTGGGATCTGCATTAAACTCTTCTAGAGCTTTTTTGCTTTCTAAAGCTAATTCAGCATCTAACTTATAAGGTTTACGATTGACCCTTTCACGCATAATATTTAAAATCGTAAACATTTGTTCTGTATTTGCTTGATTAAATTGATTCCACTGCTCATCTGTTAACTCAACTGGTTGAAGAAAGACTTCTTCGTTTAATTGATAGGGAATCATTTCCACCAAAGTGCTCTTACTAACATAGCGAACTCCTAATAGTTTTCCTGTATCATAATTAAAATGTAATAAAGCAAACGTCCCGTTATCAAAAGCTATGAGTGGTCGATAATTCATATCGTCTTCTGTGAGCTCTATTTCATATTTTTTATCACGATAGTCAAACTCGAAATTAGGATAAATTGTTGTGATTTCTGATATATCACCTAATGTCATATCCATACTAAAAGGAGAAACGTCAACTTTTGTCCCTAAAACAAACACACTTGATACTTTATCATCTGTCAACTCAACTTGATAATAATCGGTGTTCTTATCTCCATAAACCAACCATTTTTTATCAATACCCACAACCCATTCATTTTTAGGATTAGGCATTTTTTCTTTTAGTTGCTTTTCTGATAACCCGATAATTGTTGCTAATCCCGTAGCATTTAGTTCATTTTGTTGATTAGATTTTGTTTGAGGTTTTACCTCATTAACAACCAATTCCTCTACTGAATTTGGAGATCTTTGTGACAAGACGACTGGTTTCATATAAAAAAATGCCAGCACTATTAAAAACACTAAAATAAATTCTCCTATACGTCGCATCTTGTCACCTCTCCTAAAAGTATTATTAAATCGTTAATTCAACTAATAAATCACCTGCTTGAATGGCTTCCTCATCTGACACCAGGACACGTTTTACAATCCCATTGCGTTTTGCATAAATAGTTGTTTCCATCTTCATAGCTTCAGTAATCATAATAGGATCACCTTTTTGCAAAGAATCTCCTGGTGTTACTAATACCTTTAAGACAGAACCTGGCATTGTTGCGGCAACGTGTGCACCATTTGTTGGCTCAGCCTTTTCTTTTGCCATAACAGTTGATTTGATATTACTATCTTTAATCACAATTTCACGGCGTTGACCATTTAAATTAAAGAATAAGACGCGATTTCCTTCAAGGTTAGGCTCACCGATTTCATCTAATGTGATAATCAATGTTTTTCCTTTTTCAATACGCACTTCAACTGTTTCTCCCACACGCATTCCTTGGAAGAAAGTTGGTGTATCAAGTAATTCCACATCACCATAAGTATTATACATTGTCATATAATCTAGAAATACTTGTGGGTACATGATATAGCTGATTACTTCTTTATCTGTCGGTTCACGGTCAATTTTAGTTGCTAATTCTGTTTTTACTTTATCAAAATCAACGGGTTCTGCTAAACTACCAGGACGAACTTCGATTGACGGACGACCATTTAAAATGGTTTCTTTTAACTTTTTAGGGAAACCGCCAGTTGGTTGACCCAAATCACCTTGGAAGAAACTAATCACTGACTCTGGGAAGTTTAACTCACTACCTCTTTCTTCCACATCTTCTTCAGTCAAATTATTTTGAACCATAAATAGTGCCATATCTCCCACTACTTTTGAAGATGGGGTTACTTTAACAATATCGCCAAATAAATAGTTCACACGTTCATACATTTTTTTGATGTCTTCCCAACGATCACCAAGCCCAACTGCTTTGGCTTGTTGTTGTAAGTTAGAATATTGTCCACCTGGCATTTCATGTTGGTAAACTTCTGTTTGAGGCGCATTAATACCATTGCCAAATGGGGCATAGAAAGCTCGCACATCTTCCCAGTAGTGATTAATTTTTTGAACAGATTCAATATTAATATCTAAATCACGGTCACCATTTTCTAACGCATAATATAAACTACTCATACTTGGTTGACTTGTTGAACCACTCATAGCACTCATCGCCACATCAACAATATCAACGCCTGCTTTAGCGGCTGCAGAATAAGTAATGATTCCATTACCTGCTGTATCATGTGTATGTAAATGAATTGGCACATCAACGGTTGCTTTTAATTCAGAAATCAAATGATACGCCGCTTGCGGTTGTAATAAACCAGCCATGTCTTTAATCGCAATAATATGAGCTCCCATATTTTCTAAATCACGTGCCATTTGTTTGTAATAAGCCATATTGTATTTTGGACGACGAGGATCTAATACATCTCCAGTATAACAAATAGTCGCTTCAGCAATTTTATCGGCATCTCTTACATACTGAATACTTTTTTCCATCTGTGGCAACCAGTTTAGACTATCAAAGATACGGAATACATCAATGCCTTCTCTAGCTGCAACCGTAATAAATTCTTCAATCACATTGTCTGGATAATTTTGATAACCCACAGCATTTGATCCTCTAAATAACATTTGGAACAAAGTATTTGGCATTAACTTACGTAATTTCTTCAATCTCACCCAAGGGTCTTCATTTAAGAAGCGATACGCTACGTCAAACGTTGCCCCACCCCACATTTCAAGTGAAAATAATTCTGGTATAAGTTCACCTGTTTCTTTTGCAATTCGTTTTAAATCATTTGTTCTGACACGTGTTGCAAGTAAACTCTGATGAGCATCTCTAAAAGTGGTGTCTGTCACTAAAACAGACGACTGATTTTTTACCCAATCGACGACAGCATCAGGTCCTTTGGCATCTAAAATCATTTTTGGTGTTTCAATTCGTTTATCTGTTGTTGTAATAATTTCAGGAATTCTAGGAGAAGAATGGTATTTTTTCTCATGTTTTCCAATTCCAGGGAAACCATTGACTGTGACTTCTCCAATATATTTCATTGTTTTATTTCCACGGTCACGCATTTTAGGGAAATTAAATAATTCGTCTGTTGTATCAATAAACGTTGTCGTTGCTTCTCCGCTCGTAAAAACTTCGTGAGATAGTACATTATAAAGAAACGGAATATTGGTTTTAACACCACGAATTCTAAATTCTTTTAGTGCACGTAACATTTTTTGGACAGTTTGCTCAAATGTAATACCATGTGTACAGACTTTAACTAATAATGAATCAAAAAATGGCGTTACCATTGCTCCTGCAAAAGCATTCCCTACGTCTAAACGAATACCATAACCACCTGGGGAACGGTATGTATCAATTTTACCAATATCAGGTAAAAAGTTATTCAATGGGTCTTCTGTTGTAATTCGACATTGAATCGCATATCCGTGAATATGAATATCTTTTTGCTCTGGTAATCCAATTTCTTTATGTAAATCTTTTCCCATCGCAATTTGTAATTGACTAGTCACAATATCAACATCAGTAATTAATTCTGTTATCGTATGTTCTACTTGGACACGTGGGTTCACTTCAATAAAATAGAAGCTATCTTTATCAACTAAAAATTCTACTGTCCCAGCATTAATATAACCAACGTGTGACATTAATTTTACTGCTGATTGACAAATTTCTTCACGTTTTTCATCCGACATAGACACACAAGGTGCAACTTCAACTACTTTTTGATGACGTCGTTGAACAGAGCAGTCACGTTCAAAAAGATGGATAACATTGCCATGTTCATCCCCTAAAATCTGTACTTCAATATGTTTTGGATTCACAATGTATTTTTCAACATAAATTTCATCACTACCAAATGCAGCTTTAGCTTCACTTTTAGCCCGTTCATACCCATCGCGTGCCTCTTCATTATTATGAGCCACACGCATACCACGTCCACCTCCACCTAAAGCGGCTTTAATCATAATTGGGTATCCGAATTCTTCCCCAAATGCGACAACATCATCCACTCCGCTGACAGGGCCATCTGTTCCTGGAATAGAAGAAATCCCTGCTTCTTGAGCTGCTAATTTTGCTTTAATTTTATCTCCAAAAATATCTAAGTGATGTAAACTTGGTCCAATAAATTTGATTCCTTCTTCGTCACAACGTCTAGCAAAATGAATATTTTCAGATAGAAAGCCATATCCCGGATGGATGGCGTCTGCTCCACATTTTTTTGCGATACGAATGATATCTTCTATATCTAAATAAGCATCAATTGGTTTTTTTCCTTTTCCAACTAAGTAAGCCTCATCTGCTTTAAAACGATGAATCGAACGATCATCTTCAGTTGCATATACTGCTACTGTTTTTAAATTTAACTCAGTACACGCTCGAAAAACTCTGATAGCTATTTCCCCGCGGTTAGCTACTAATACTTTCTTCATATTTATATCCCCCACATTTTTTATTAATCATTTAACATTAATAGCAAACGAGTCTCTTCATACTCGTTGCTTTCATATTTTTTACGTTTTTCATCTGCACTAATATTTAATGCAAAACCAACACCAATGGATAAAGTAACTAAACTCGATCCTCCTTGGCTTAAAAAAGGAAACGTCACCCCCGTTAACGGAATCAACCCAGTGACACCTCCCAAATTAACAAATATTTGTATTAGTATCATGCCTGCAACGCCTATACACATTAACGAATTAAAACTATCCGTTGAACGAATGCCAATAGCAAATATCCTTAAAATCAAAAAGAATAATAACACCAATAACATCAACGACAAAATTAACCCTAATTCTTCAACTACAATTGAAAACATAAAATCTGTCTGAGCATTCGTTAAAAAACCTTTTTTTTGAATACTCTTACCAAGACCTAAACCAAACCAACCACCATTATTCAGAGCAAAATATGAATTAATCATCTGATGTCCATCTCCTAATGGATCTTCAAATGGATTAGTAAATGTTTTAAATCGTTTATATACGTACATCATACGTTTTGGAAATAATGCCCCTCCAAATAACGCTATAAATTGAATTAAAAAAGTAGATACAACTACCCCTCCACCAATCGCTACTAGACTATATAAATACGGTATCCCGCTAGCTAAAACCATAATTAATGTAATCAAAATTAAAATAGCTGCTCCTCCAGTATCTGGTTGAATTAATACTAGAAAAATTAATAAACCAATTAACATCATAGGTTTTAGTAAAGCATCTTTAAAATGAGATAAAATTGTATCTTGTCTACGCGACAAAATATAAGCTAAATACCATATGACAATAATTTTTAAAAATTCAACAGGTTGTAATGTGATAGCACCAATCTTCAACCAGCCATCAGCGCCTCCTCCTTTAACACCTAAACTAGTGAATTTCGTCAAAATAAGTAAAGCTCCTATTGTGATAATGGCAGTCATAATAAACTGTTTATTCTGAAATACTTGTGTTTTCATTTTATAAATAAAGAAAATAGCAATTAATCCCACTATAAAAAATCCACCTTGTTTAATTGCTTCTAAAGCTAAACCTTGTGAATTAACAGAGCTTGCACTATATACCATTAATATTCCAACAACTGATAATATCAAATAAGGAACTAAAATGAGATAGTCTAGAAAAAATTTTTTATTTATTTTTTTATGCACCGATTAAACAACCCCCAAATCCTTTAACTCTCTGACTCTTTTACTTCTTGATATACCGTGTTATAGACTCTATTTAACTCTTTTTCTAATTCGATAACCATATCAAGCCCTTCTTGTCTGTCAATTAAACCAATGGATTGAGCGAATTCTACCTGTTTTGAAAAACCAAACATTTGTGTATCAACGACTTCTTCAAAGGCTTTACACTGGGCAATACATTGATGATTTCTTTGATTCGTTAGCAAGTGTTTAATTTTATCAGCTTCATGTTTTAATGCACTTAATACCGATTCTTTAGATAGTTCTAACATACGGACTTGCCCTCCCTTTTATTTTCGTTCATTATACCATATTCTTTTCCTTCATATGTTTAACTTTTACAGGATACATGCAAATTTTCACAAAAAAAAAGGGAAAGCGTTTTGCTCCCCCCTAAACTAATTATTTTTGAACTGCTTTATAACGGTTGTTTACTTCATCCCAGTTAATCACATTGAAAAATGCTTTCACATAGTCAGGTCTAACATTGCTATATTTTTTATAGTAAGCATGTTCCCAAACATCTATCCCTAATAAAGGAGTCTTTCCTTCAGTTAATGGAGAATCTTGGTTTGGAGTTGACATAATTTCTAATTTCCCATTGTTATCAACTAACCAAGCCCAACCTGAACCAAAACGACCAGTGGCAGCTGCTAAAAATTGATCTTTAAAGTTATCATAGCTACCAAATGCACTTTCGATTGCACCTTTAATTGCTCCAGTAGGTTCTCCACCACCATTAGGTCCCATAATTTCCCAGAAGAATGCATGATTTGCGTGTCCGCCACCATTGTTTCTAACAGCCATACGGATATCTTCAGGGACATCGTTTAAATTAGTAATTAATTCTTCAATTGATTGCTCACCCAATTCTGGATGTTTTTCAATTGCTGCATTTAAATTAGTCACATATGTATTGTGATGTTTGTCATGATGTAATGTCATTGTTAATTCATCAATATGTGGTTCTAACGCATCATATGCATATGGTAAGTCTGGTAAAGTATAAGTCATAATAATAAAGCCCCCTAAATTTTTTGATAATTATGAACAATTTCAATATACCATTGAAACAATAGAAAAAGCAAAAAATAAAACCGAAAACTCATAATTTTTGCTTTCTTGTATTCAGTAGATAAAAGCGTTACAATGAATAGTAATTAATTTATATTGCAAAGGAGTAATTATGCGAACATTTGACTTAATTAAGGCTAGTTTTAAACAACCTACTTTGTTATTAGAAGGTCGAAATAAAAAAGGATTTCACGTTTTTTTATATCTATTATTACTAGCTATTGTACTGTCACTTCCTGTTATTTACCAGGCAAGCTTAATCACAAAGACTATTCAAGATGATGGAGAAAAAATCATTCAAAAACTACCTGATTTTTCTATTGAAGATAACACATTAGTGACAAAAGAAAAAACAGATGGCTTTATCTACCAAACAGACTCTATTATTTTCACATTTGATCCCACAGATAAGCGAACAAAAAAAGAAATTGAATCAGATGCAACCGGAAACGTACTCGTTGTTGGATTATTAAAAAAAGAAGTTATCATGATTTTACCTAGAGTCAGTACAACAACAGATATTATGGATAATAACGTTCTTAGTATTCCATATTCAATGTATCAAGCAAATGGATTAAACAAACAAATACTAGAGCAACTTTTTACTAGTAATAGTAGTCAATCAATGTGGTTTAGTGTTATTTTCCTAGTAACTTGGTTTATGGTGTTTTTTAATCTGTTTGTCGATATCGTAATTCTTTCCTTTTTTGCCAATTTATTTACTAAATTTAGGCTGATTGGATTTAGATATAAGGATGTTTTCAAAATCATTGTATATGCTGCCACCTTACCGAGTGTTTTAACAGCTGTTCTTCAGTTCATTTGGCCAAGTGTTTCATTTGGTTCCGTTGGTGTGGCACTAACTTTACTAATCTATTTCAATGCTTTACCAAAACGAATAAAAAAATAGAAAGATGATTGTCTAATCTTTCTATTTATGACATTTAGCCATCAGAAGATTGATGGCTTTTTCTTTTATTTTTATAATAGATGACACGCTTTGTTCTATCAATCAAAACCTAATTCTTTTTTTACTTCATCAAATGTATAGCTAACAGAATGGTTACGATATTCTTCCATTGCTTTATTGTACATTTGACAGTCTAATTCATCTTCTATCTTCTCTAAAACTGATTCTTTAAATAAATCTTCTATATTAATGTCATGACGTATTGAAAATGAACGAATAAGCTGAGCTTCTTCTTTTGATACGTTAATAAAAAAACCAGGCATCTTTTACTCTCCTTTTGATTAACAAAGTGATATAACACATTATGTCTATAATAAAAAAGAGAGAAATAAACTTTCACTCTCTTTTAGAACAATATTGTTCCTAAATGTTTTATCTAGGCATATGTAAAGTTAGGCTCATTTAGTGTATTATCCATACCCACAGTCAGTGTATAATCAGTGAAAAACCAATCATCTGCTTGTTCTACAAAATAAGTGATACCATCAATTACCGTCGTTATTAATGGATTTTCTGGCTCAACTAATTGAATACCAGTTGAAAATCCAACATGAACATTGGTGCTACCACCATATTTACCAAAAAGGCGGACAAAATCCCCGGATTCGATTCCTAGTTCTTCTACAAACCATTTGTGTGCATCATCAGTTACTATAAGTTTCATTTTATCTTCCCCTAACTATTCGGATGTCGCACTTATTGTAACATAAACATTGAGAACCTTTTAACTTCATGCTTATCTCTATTTCATTTTTGCGTCTAGATAGTCGACATCATCATTATGCCCAACGACAAGTAAAACATCTCCTTCTAAAATAACTTGTTCAGCAGGAGGTGAAACAATCAAATCATTTTTTCCCCGACGAATTGCTACAATAGTGACATTGTAATGCTTTCTGAAATTAATTTTTTCGATTGTTTTATTAAAGAATTGTTTATAATTAACACGAATTTCAGCTAAAGAATAGTCATCGGATAACTCGATGAAATCAATCATATTATTTGACGTTAATTTATGCCCCAATCGGAAACCCATATCTCGTTCGGGATGAACAACTAAGTCTGCCCCAACTTTTTCTAATACTCGTCCATGATACTCATTTTGAGCTTTAGCAGTAATATGTGGGACACCCATTTCTTTTGCCATCAATGTCACTAAGATACTTGCTTGAATATCTTCCCCAATTGTCACAATCACATGGTCAAAATTTCTCAAACCTAATGAACGTAACGTTGCTTCATCTTGAGCATTAGCCAAAACGGTATGAGTGGCAATATTCATGTATTCGTTAACACGATCTTCGCAATTATCAATTGCTAATACTTCTTGGTTTGATTCTACTAATTCTCTACACACACTACCACCAAAACGCCCTAATCCGATAACTGCAAATGTTTTTCTCATGTGTTTTGTCTCCTTAATGACTTAATTATTTTACAATGCCATGTTTAAACGCATAAATAGCTGCCTGTGTTCTATCATCTACATCTAGTTTTGATAAGATATTCGATACATGTGTTTTCACTGTCTTTAATGTGATAAATAACTCATCTGCTATTTCTTGGTTACTTTTCCCTTCAGAGATTAATAGTAATATTTCTTTCTCCCTATTAGTTAAATCCTCATGTAAAACATGAGCTTTTGGTTTAGATAACCGCTCCATCATTTTACTAGTTACTTCAGGTTCTAGTACTTTTTCACCGTTATGCGCTGATCTAATGGCATTGGCTATATCTTTAGCTGAAGATGTTTTTAATAAATAACCAGCAGCACCTGCTTCAATCGCTGGATAAACCTTCTCATCATCAATGAAGCTCGTCACAATAATCACTTTTGCTTCTGGCCACTCTGATAAAATTTTTTTTGTAGCTTCAATCCCATCCATTACTTCCATCACTAAATCCATTAAAATTACATCTGGCCTTTTTTCTAATGCTTTTTCATAACCTATCAAACCATTCTCAGCTTCTCCTACCACCTCAATATCTGATTGAATGGATAAATAAGATGACACACCTAAACGAACCATCTCATGATCATCTACTAACAGAACTCTAATCATCACGTTCCTCCTTTAGAATCGGGACTTTAATTTCAATACTTGTTCCTTGTCCTTTAAAACTAACTATCCGACACATCCCTCCCATTCCTTGAACGCGCTCACGAATATTTCGTAAACCATAGCTGCCTACTTTTTCTTTTTTCACATCAAATCCAACGCCATCATCTACCAACCGCAATAAAACCGTTTGATCAATTTTTTTCAAGTAAACCTCTAATAAATTAGCTTTAGCATGACGCAAGGTGTTGGATAAAAGCTCTTGTGTGATTCTAAATAAATTATCTTCTATTGAACTAGGTAAGAATACATTTTCTATTTGCCACTTTAGCTCTATATTAATCTTTGTTTGTAATTCTTTCAATAACATTTCGATTCCTTGTTGCAATGTTTTCTCTTCTAAATTAATTGGCCTTAAATGTAATAATAGCGCGCGCATTTCTGATTGAGATGTATTAATAATTGAAGCAACAACTTGTAATTGAGATTCAACAATGTCTGGAATATCCATTTCTTCAACCACTTCATTTAAAGTTGACAACATCATCGTTGCTGCAAATAACTGTTGACTAACAGAATCATGCAATTCTCTTGCAATTCGTTGTCTTTCAGATTTAATAATATCTTCTTTCGACTCACCATTTACCTGTTTAGGAATGGCACTCATCTCTTGTAGTTCTTTTGACATAGATAACATTTTTGAACGGATATTTTGAACATCTTGCTCCAATTCATCAATCAAACTATCTTCTTGATATTGTTTCCCCTTATTTGAAAAAATACTATGATCATAATTACCAACACTTAAAAAGTGTAATTGTTCCTCAATTTTACCATATGTATGTCGATTAAATAAATATAAAATTGAGAATACAATCCCGCTAACTGCAATGGCTATCAATACAATATATACAATAATAGGCACTTTAAATAGACGAGTCGTGATTAATTCAAGCATCCATTTACGTTGATTATTCGCATAAAAATATGTGTAAAGCGTCACTATTAATACAATGAACGTTAATAAAAACGAATAAAAAAAGATAAGAGGACGACTCTTTTTAGACATCATACACGAATCACCTCTAAATCTCCAAATAGTGTATTGGTAATTATCTTTAAACGTCGTGTAGACTCATCATAGTCTTCACTATATAACTTGAGGGATTCATTATTTAAATGATAGACTTCTTGATCAAAATGAACTGCCCCACGCATACTTGAATGTTCTAACATCACACCTATCCCAGTTGGAACTAAAATACGAGTACGACCAAAACCTTTTCTGATAATAACTACATTGTCTTCTTTAGGTAATAATGTATTTCCCAAATCAATAATCGTATCCCCAATAACGACTGAAAAATTAATATCATCCCACTCATAAGCATCATTTCCAAGACGTTGACTACCAATCCAAGGTCGTTTAAATCGTTTACCTGATCTAACATTATGACTAGTTGTTTGAATCATTTTAATTTGCTTTTTCTTCCAAGGAGCAAAATTAAATAATCTAACTTCTGATATCTCTCCCATTATAAGACCAAAATAAATAATAGCCAATGCTAGAGCTAACCAAATAGCTGGACTACTAAGTAAGGACAACACGATAATAATAATAGAAGCTATCAGTTGAAATTGATTAAAAGAGGTTTTTCTATTTTTCTTTACTACATAAAATAAATTAATTAACGCAAATGTTAAAAAAATAATAGCTGGAACGTTTCCAAGCATCTGATAAAAAGCCCATAATAATAATAATGACTCAATCACAATAAATACTCTCCATGAGCTACGCACAATAAATCGGCTCCTTTTATTTTTCTTTTCATTTATTATAACGTTTCTTAAATAGATCACACAACTTCAAAAGATTGAATCTTCCATCAGACTTAAGTCTTAAATTCAAAAGAAAAAGTTATGCTATAGCATAACTTTTAAGAAATTTTTTGTATTTTAACATCCATGCTTCCACCTGGTGTTTCAATTTTAACAATATCATTTAACTTATGCCCTAATAACGCTTTAGCAATTGGAGAGTCATTTGAAATTTTCCCTTCAAATGGATCTGCTTCTGCACTACCAACAATTGTGTATTCTTCTTCTTCACCATCAGGTAATTCAACAAACGTTATAGTTCTACCCAAAGATACCGTATCTTTATCAGCACTGTTGCTATCAATAATTTGTGCAAAGCGAATCATGTTTTCCAACGTTGTAATACGACCTTCTACAAAGGCTTGTTCATCTTTAGCTGATTCATATTCAGAGTTTTCAGATAAATCACCAAAACTTCTTGCAATCTTGATGCGTTCAACAATCTCTTTACGTTTGACTGTTTTTAGCATTTCTAATTCTTCTTCTAATTTTAATTTACCTTCTAAAGTCACAGGATAGACTTTTTCCATAATACTCTCACTTCTCCTTAACTAATTTATATTAGCTTATTTTCTAATAAAGGAATAGCTTTCCTGATAAATTCGTATCAGAAAAGCTTACCCTATTTAATATACAAAACACAATACCACGTTGTTTGAAAAATGTAAACTCTTTATTTTATGAAACGTTTAATATCATAAAAATTAATTATTTTTGTCATCAATATACTCTTTTTTATTCGCTAAATGTTCATCATATGTTTTAGCGTAGTACACTTTACCCGTTGATACATCAGCTAAGAAATATAGAGCATCCGTTGCTTCTGGATTTAGAACAGATTCAATAGCTTGTTGACTAGGGTTATTAAATGGCCCTGGTCCAGTCCCTTTATTAGTATACAAGTTATATGGTGAATCAACTTGTGTATCTTTTTCAGATAGATGAACTTTATGCTCATCCATCGCATAAAGAATCGATATATCAGATTGAATCGGCATATCGATTGCCAATCGATTTAAAAAGACTTGAGCAATTTTACGTCGGTCATCAGGCGTTACACCTTCTTTTTCAACTAAAGAAGCAAGTGTTAATACTTCTTGTACTGTCATTTTTTTCTCTTTAATTTGGTCATAATATGGAGCTAATACTTGATTCGTTTTATCAACCATTTGCGTTATCATATCTTTAATTGGGACATCTTTATAGTAGTAATAGGTGGCAGGATATAGATACCCTTCCAAACGATACCTGACATCTTTAGCTTCTTTTGCACTAGTTAGGAGATCAGGGTATTTTTTGACTAATTCATTAAAGAAATCCTCATCTTTCATGACATTTAGGAAATCATCTTTAGGCAATTTCGTTTCTTTACTAAATAATTCAGCAATTTGATCAACAGAATATCCTTCAGGAACTGTGATTTTAGCATCTGCTAACGATACTGGCTCATCCGTTCCACCTTCTTCTAGACTATTGGTAATTGCTTCTAATGTCATACTTGGAGACATTTGATAATAACCTGCTTGGAAGTTTGCTTTATTATTCATCTTGACATAATATGAGAAAACCAAACCACTTTTAATGATTTTATTTTTTTCTAATATTTGACCAATTTGCTTGCTACTACTCCCTTGAGGAATCTCCACTTGGACTAATTTTTGATTACTACTATCTAACGGCTTTAGGCTAGATGTAAAATATTGATACGCATAAAATCCAGCAATAGATAATGTCAAAATAAGAACGGCTACAATAATTAGTACAATTTTTTTTACCATGTTATTTTCTTTTTTACGTCCCTTATAGCTTTGTTCTTGCCTTCTACTAGAACTTCTTTCTCTACTACGTTTATAGGTATCATTTGTTGTATGATTGGTTGGTTCTTCTTTTTCTGCATCCTCTGACTGCATTGAGTCAAGAACATAATCCTTCAACTCTTTTCCCGTCTTATGTTCATCTTCACGATTAAAGTCATCATTTTTATCAGTCAAAAAAGGGGCCTCCTTTTATTTAAATTTGCTTCTATCATTATACATGATTATAATAAAAATCCAAATACCTTATTATATTTAAACATGAATCTTTAACTTTTTAAATGCAACTTTCTTTTTTATAACAAATAAGATACAATAAAATAAATGGTCGAAAGGAGGGTAAGACAGTGGAAACATTACCAAATTGCCCAGAATGCCAATCAACTTACACATACGAGGATGGACTAATGTATGTATGTCCTGAATGTGCACATGAATGGTCTAAAGAAGAAGAAAAAATAACAGAGATTGTAAAAAAAGATGCGTTTGGAAATCCGTTAGTAGATGGTGACTCAGTCACAGTTATCAAAGACTTAAAAGTAAAAGGCGCTAGTCAACCAATCAAACAAGGAACTAAAGTTAAAAATATTCGCTTAGTAGAAGGCGATCATGACATTGACTGTAAAGTTGATGGATTTGGACCAATGAAATTAAAATCTGAATTTGTTAAAAAACTATAAAAAATATCACTAGGAAATCATCCTAGTGATATTTCTTCTTTGTAAGCCACCTGTCGGACTTGAACCGACGACCCCCACCTTACCATGGTGGTGCTCTACCAGCTGAGCTAAGGCGGCAATTAAATTACACTCCATATCATACCCATGATACTAAAAATTGTCAACAAACAATTTAATAATATCACCACTTCTTTTATCATTAATTTTTTTATTAGTGTATTTTATTGAAAAAGACCAGCATTTATTGTACGATATGTACAGAAAGATTGACTGGAGAATCAAATTAGAATGAAAATACGAATTATTGGGTATGCAGGTAGCGGTAAAACATCTTTAGCTATTAAGCTTCAAGAAAAGTATCACATACAAGGAATCTCTTTAGATGACTACTTAAAAATAAAAGATAAAAACAAGCGTTACCATCAACTTAATACCCATCTTTCTGAACTACCTAATTGGATTGTAGAAGGCGTTCAAGTTAGTCACTGGACAGACAAAGCGACAAAAGAAGCAGATTTAATTATCATTCTTGATTATCCTATCTATCTGACACAGTATCGTGTTACCAAGAGAGCTTTTACTCAATGTTTTACTAAAAATAAAACATTTACTCAACGAAAAAAAACCATTAAACGTATGTTCAAACTTTATAAATGGAACAACCGTTTCAAAAAACGTCTACCAGATATTAAAAAAAATTTAACTACTGACCACGGTAAATTGTTAATTTTAGAGTCCCCTGAAGATATAAAACGCGTTCACAGAGAATTACGACAATATTTTTACTCTACAAACAAAAAAAACGATAAGAAATAGCTTCCTTATCGTTTTTTTCTATATCTAGAAATCCATTAATGCTAGAATATCATAATCTTCAATTTTTTTTCTACCATTTAACTCATTTAATTCCACTAAGAAAGCACATCCAACTACTTCCCCACCTAATTGCTCCACTAATTCAATTGTGGCTGCAATTGTACCGCCTGTTGCCAATAAATCATCACAAATAATCACTTTTTGACCGGGTTTAATCGCATCTTTATGAAGTGTTAATGTTGCTTCACCATATTCTAAACCATAGTCTACTTCAATCGTTTCACGAGGTAATTTTCCTTTTTTACGAGCTGGTGCAAACCCTATACCTAGTTCATAAGCAACTGGACAACCAATAATAAAACCACGAGCTTCTGGTCCAACAACCATTTCAGCTCCACGTTCTTTAGCATATGTTACAATTTGGTTTGTGGCTTCTTGATAGGCTGCTCCGTCTCCCATTAACGGCGAAATATCTCTAAAGACAACACCTTCTTGAGGGTAATTAGGGATACTAGCAATATAATCTTTTAAATTCATCTGTCTTCCTCCTGTTGCGATATCCAATGACGAATATCTGCTACATTACTATATAAAAATAGTTTTTCCATGTCAATTTTATGTAGGTAGGCTTGATAAACGTCACTTTCTTCTAAAGCTTTAGCACTAGGATTGGCAACTTTACTCATCAAACCATCTTCTATTGTAACAAATCCTAAATCAAAAAACACTTTTATGATAAAAATTAAATGATTTTTAGATATTTGTAGATAATTGGATAGCTCTATTAATTTATAACGCACATCTAGACTTTCTTGCGTTTGAACCAATTTAAACACTTTACTAAACTGTTCTCGTGTTGGAACGCCTGATAAATAATGTTCTGTCGAGACGTTTATCCACAAGTACAAACGATGAATATCACACAATGACACTAAAGATGAAACTACTTCTAAATCATAAGGGCAATCAACAAACACCATCTCTTTAAATTGTTTTAAAATCTCAATATCTTTTTTAGTTTTAACATGATACAAACGGTCTGTCGGTATATTATCTACGGGCGTTTCATCATTAAAAATGACATAAGCAGGATTAATTGATAGCTGATCAAAATCATTGGTTTTGCCACCACGCATATCAAAAATTTGAATGCCAGATACCTGATAATCTTCCATCATTAATTGAGCTTTCCTAAACCCATTCCACTCATTAATGGATAACTTTCCTACTACATCAACCGATTCCCCTGTCACTAGTTCATCTATTGCATCCCCTTTTCCAAATGCAATACAATCAATTTGACTAGTAGTCTGAACTAATTGTCCCTTTAGATGATTGTTATCTGTCCCAATTTTTTTCATTCCATTCACTTGATTTTTTTCAAATAAAAAATGTGGTGATGGGTTACCTGTTCCAAAAGGAGATAACTGAGTTAATTCCTCAATTAGTTCAACTGAAATATCTGAGAGTTCAAGTCTCGCATCAATTGTTAAAATTTCTTTGGTTTCATCCGTTATTAAAGGAGACACAATCTTAATCAAATCATTCTTAATTTCATCTAATTTACCCGACTCAAATGATAGCCCTGCTGCCATATGATGTCCACCAAAAGACACAAATTGCTCTTTTATTTGTGATAAAACTTGAAATAAATCAATGTTAGCAATACTTCTTCCAGATCCTTTTAATAATTGTGTATCATTGTTTTTCGTTAAAACAATGGTTGGTCGTTGTGTTTGTCTGACAATGTGGCTTGCAACAATACCTAATACCCCTTCATGCCACTCTTCTTTATACAAAACATAGATAGGCAACTCTCCCATAGCATCAACCATTTCTAAAGCATCTTTTGTAATATCTTTAACTAAAGCTTGACGTTCAGCATTGGTTTCTTGAATATCTGTTGCAATACTCATTGCCTCTTCATCATCAAATGTTGTCATTAACTCTACAGCTGGCATAGCACTTTTTAATCGTCCCATTGCATTTAATCTAGGGGCAATGCCAAATCCAATCGCTTCTTCATTTGCATTGGCTAAATCTAAGTTCCCAATTTCTGCTAAAGCATGCAAGCCAACTCGCTCAGTTTGTTTTAATATTTTCAATCCGGAACTAACTAATATTCTATTTTCTCCAGTTAAAGAAACTAAATCAGCTACTGTTCCAATTGCCACTAAATCTAAGCTTTCCATAGGAATTTCACCTAAAAGGGCAGTGGCAACTTTAAATGCTACACCAACTCCTGCTAAATCTTTAAATGGATACTCTCCCAACGGATGTCTTGGGTGAATAATTGCATACGCTTCAGGTAATTCAGCTGGCAACTCATGATGATCTGTGACAATCACATCTACTCCTTGCTCTTTTGCAAACATTAACGCTTCATGACCACTCACACCATTATCGACTGTCACAATTAAATTAATTCCTTGATTAATATAATATTGATAGACTTCTATATTAGGTCCATACCCATCAACAAATCGATCTGGTAAATAATACTCTACTTCTCCACCAATCAATTCAATTGCTTCTTTTAACACAGTTGTGCTGGTAATACCATCTGCATCATAATCACCATATATTAAGATTTTTTCGCCTTGTTCGATAGCTTGTTGAATACGACTAACGGCTTTGTCCATATCGTATAACAAAAAAGGGTCATGTGTAGCTGCTAATGTAGGGGTCAAAAAAGATTGTGCTTCTTCTAAAGTTGATACACCACGTTTTACTAATAATTCACTCATAATTGGAGAAAATTTATTTTCTTTAAACACTTCAATAAGTTGTTGTTGTTCTTCAGATAATGATTGCTCTTCCCATTTAAATTGAGATTGTTTCACCCAAACACTTCCATTCTATTTTATCTATTAATTCTGCTTAACTCACCTTAAACAGTTTAACATAGCTCAATTCTTTCAACAAATACTTGCCAATCTAAAGAGTGCTTTGATACTATAGACAAGACAAGGAGGCAACAAATGAAGAAAAAAATACTATGGTTTTTAGTTATCCTATTATCTGTTGAACTTATTATTTTGGGTGTAAAATTATTTCAACCACATAATCAACTAAAGACTGCTAAAACAACCGCATCATCTAGTTTAGTTGATGTAGCAAACCAAGAAACAACTCAGACATCTGAAAAGAAAAAACATTCTGGTGACATTGATACGTCTAATTGGATAACCAGCGATACAACTATTTCTTTTCCAATTTTAATGTATCATAGTTTAACTAAAAGTGATGATGGTAACACCTTGAAACTCCCACCTGAAGAATTTAAACAACATATGGAATGGTTGAAAGAACATGATTATTATACGTTAACTCCTGAAGAGGCCTACGTTGTATTAACAGAAAATAAAAAACCAAAAGAAAATATCGTTTGGGTTACTTTAGATGACGGTTACTTAAATAATTTTACTGAAGGCTTTCCAATATTAGAAGATTTAAAAATGAATGCGACTATTAATTACATTACCTCAAAACTAGATAATCAATATTATTTTCATGAAGACGATATGAAAAAAATGATTGACAGTGGCTTTATTTCAATCGAAAGTCATACTGTAAGCCATTTGGATTTAAACACATTAAGTGATGAACAAATTCATACAGAGCTAGCAGATTCTAAAACTTGGATGGATACTACTCTAAATCAGAATACATCAGTCGTTTGTTATCCAGCTGGTCGATATGATGAACGAGTTGAAAAAGAAGCAGAAAATGTGGGGTATAAATTAGCACTGACTACCGAACCTGGATATGCTAGTAAGAATGATGGCTTATTTGCTTTAAAACGTGTTAGAATTTCTCCCGGATATGACAAAGAAGCCTTTGGAAACTACCTACTATCAGCTCAATAACACAAAAAAGACTGACTAGAAAATGATTTTTTAAATAAAAACACTCAACTAACAAAATAAAAAACCCATGAAATCAACGTTGGAATTAACGGATTTCATGGTTTTTTTTCTATTTTAAGGCTTTCTAGTCAACTTTTTTTCTATACTAATACTTTATTTTTTACTAACGGTCTTAATTTTTGTGATACCAATCCAATGACAATAACTTTTATAATTGTTGTTGGAATAAATGGTAACACTGTTGCTGCAAAAGCCACAGATAAGCTACTTCCCGTTACAAGATGAAACACAATAAAGCCTACTAAAAAATTAATCATCGCTCCTAAAAATAATCCTATATATAGGAACACAATATTCTCACGTTCTGCAAACCAACCTGCAATATATGCCATAATGGGAAAACTTAAAATAAAACCTCCTGTTGGACCAAATACAATAGCAGCTCCTCCAGAAAATCCTGCAAAAACAGGCAAACCAATTAATCCTAACAAAACATATAATATTGTGGACATAGTGCCTGATCTTTTTCCAAGTAATACGCCTGCCAATGGAATAATAAATGTTTGTAACGTCATTGGGACACCATATGGCATTGGAATACTAATTTGTGATAAGACAACTATCACAGCAGTAAATAAAGCAATTTTTGTTAAATCAAATGTTTTAAATTTTGTCATTATTTCTCCCCTTTTCATTTTTTATTATAACAAAAAGAAAAGGTTAGTCAACTAAAAAAATAAAAAAAGGTGACTATTATAGTTTTAACGACACTTCACCAAATCTCAACTCTCTTGTTTCCCCATTAGACAATTTAATCATCAAAGAGCCATTATCTTTAATATCTTCCACTTGAGCAACATAAGAATCTGCTCCTGACACAATGGAAACCAGTTGACCAACTACGATAGATTTTTCACGATACTGTTGCATCATACTTTTTTGCATCATGTTAGAAGCTTGTAAGAAAAATTGATTGATAACGTTAGCAGCAATTTTATTTCTTATCGTATTTTTATTGTTAAACAATGCTGTTGCAACAGATTGAACGTTTTTTGAAAATAGCTCAGATTTAGTTGATACATTAATACCAATACCGACTACAATCCAATCTAAACGTCCAGTTTCTAAATTACTAACCGCCTCTGTTAAGATACCACATACTTTTTTTCCATTTAAAAACAAATCATTAACCCATTTTATACCTATTATTTCACCGGATAATTGTTCTAACACTTCTGAGACAACAACCGCTGAATAGGCTGTCATAAGAGATGGATCAATTTGCGGCATCTCTTCAGGTCTTAGTATGATACTCATATAAATACCTGAATCTTTTGGCGATTCAAATGTTTTCCCATATCTTCCACGCCCCTTTGTTTGTTCGTTTGCAATAATCACTGTCCCATTTGCAGCTCCTGACACAGCTAACTCTTTTGCTAAATTATTGGTTGAATCAATCGACTCATAAACTTGAATTAAACTTGAATCAATCGACTTATCCAAAAATGGTAACATTCCCTGCAGAGACAACTTATCACTTGTTTCTTCTAGTGAATACCCTTTACTTTTTACGGCTTTAATTGGATAGCCTTCTGTTTCTAATTGTTTAACCGCCTTCCAAACAGCATTTCTTGAAACACCTAATGTTTCAGCTAGTTTTTCACCGGAGAAAAACTCTCCCCGATGATTTTCTAACATTGCTAATGTTTTGTCTTTTACACTCATTTTATTGTCTCTCCATTGTTTAAATGCTTATCAAACCATGATGAAATATCTGTCAGACGAGCTAAACGTAAATGAGGTAATCCTCCTCTTGATAAGCCATGACTCGATTTCGGATACACAACCATTTCAGTAGGCACGTTAAAGCGTTTCATCGCTGTATACATCTGCTCACCTTGCTCTTTTGGACAACGTAAATCGTCTTCTCCATGTAAAACAAGTAAAGGTGTTTGCCCATGTTCTACGTAAGCTAATGGTGATAACTTCCACATATCTGAAATATTTGGTAAATCAGTTAATAACTGATATTTTACGAAGAATGCCCCAATATCACTTGTCCCATAAAAACTAATCCAGTTAGAAATAGAACGTTGTGTCACTGCCGCTTGAAATCGTTTAGAATGGCCAACAATCCAGTTTGTCATAAAGCCTCCATAACTTCCACCAGCAACCACTAATTTTTTCTCATCAATTTCAGGATGTTCTGTTAACACAGCATCTAACCCTACCATCAAATCCGTATAGTCTTTATTGCCATAATCTCCTAATATCGCACTAACAAATTCCTGGCCGTAACCTTGTCCACCTCTTGGATTTAACATAATCACGCCATAACCATTTGCCGCATGGTATTGCATTTCATGGAAGAACGTTTCACCATAACATACTTGAGGCCCACCATGAATATATAGAACGGCTGGATGCTGTTTTTCACTTAATACAGGTGGCACATACCATCCCTGAACGGATACATCCTCCTCAGATTCGTACCAAAACTCTTGTGGTGTTGATAATATCATATCTTTTAAAATTAACTCATTTGGATTGTATACTGTTTTTAATGTGACATCTTCTAAAGATAAAGTCGCTAAAACTGATGGCTCTATTAATGTTGAATACGTCACAATCAGTTCACTACCTGTTAAATACGCATCTGTTAGATGATTTTTTTCATCATATATTTTTTTTAAATTACCATCAAAATCACCCTTGTATAACACAATTTTACCATGATGAGTCACGGGGAAAATAAAAGTATCAGAAGTTAAAAAGTCAATATCGACTCCTCTTACTTGTTGTTGGAAATCTCCAACAATAGCGTCACCTACTTCTTCATCTAAGCTTTCAGTTAAACAGGTTAAGAAACCACTTTTCATGTCATAGTGATACAATTTATTTTGGGTAACAAAACCATATTCAAAGGTATTTCCAACTAATAATAAATCTTCTTCAGTAGGATTCATTTTACCATAATAAAAACTTCCTTTAGGCAATGACTCTGTTAAATTCATCAGAGATTTTGTTGATAAATCATATTTATACAATGTACTACCATAATCCCACTCATCTTGTGGTTCTTTATCTCGTCCAAGTAACACATAGCTTTCATCTTTAGAAACATAGGTTAAATTGATTTCATCAGTAGTTTCAAATAGGATGCTTTCTTCTTTCGTTGCTAGCATTATCTTACTTAATTGATACGTCGCGTTCAAGTCTAATAATCCAGCTCCATCTAGTTTATAAATCAATTTATTCCATCTTTTTGGTTGCTCTAAAATCTTTTCTTCTTTCTTTTCATCAGTTGATTTCGTTTGGACAAAATAAATCGCACTACTTGATTCATTCCAAATGTAATCCGAAAAAGAATCTTTTTGCATCAAACTATAGGCACTACCTCCATCTAGTGATTGGATTTTTAAATGAAGTTTTTTGCCAACTTTACTCACATAGCTTAGCCATTTTTTATTTGGTGATATTTTCAACTGACTAATTGAAGTCTCCTCACCACTCCATAATCGACGCTCTTTTGTCTGTTTATCTACACTATAAATACGAGATTCGTATTGATTACTCTCTTTATTAATCGAATGCTCCATAAAAAAGATGATATTTCCCACTGAAATAGGTTGGGATAAACTATTTAGTTCAAATAAACTTTCTTTCGTTATTGTTTTCATAGACTCATTCCTTTCTTTATTAGTCTCATTGTAAATCAACCCTTAAAAATATACTAGTTTTACACAAAAAAAGATGACATCATCCGCAGACAAGGTCATCTTTTTATTATTTTCTATTTTGTAAAGCTAGTGCCACTGTTTCTTCTGCTAAGACATTTTGTGGATCAATGACATGCTCATTCATCTGATTTTCAGCGTCTTCCATCATAGATAATTCTGTACAACCTAACACTATGACATCACAGTTTAGTTCATTAAACATATCATCAAGTATTTCATGATATAAGTCATGATCTAATTGATCTAAGTGTTTAATTTTATCAAAAATTAACGTACTCACTTTATCTTGGATATCTTTTGTTGGATGAACGACGTTGAAACCAGCTTCTTCAATAAAAGGATCATAAATCTTATTTTTTATCGTTCCTTCTGTCCCAATAATCCCGACACGTGCATTTTTTGCATACGCATCACTGACTCTTGAAATAGCCAATTTTGGCATATGAAGAAGTGGTTTGTCTGTTGCTTTTTCTAACTCATCAAAAAAATAATGCGCTGTATTACAGGTTAAAACAAAGAAATCTGGCGATAACTTATCATATGTTTTAATCACATCAAGTAAGTATGGTAATGGATTTTCATTATTTTCTTTATCCATTATATAAGAACTTCTATCAGGAATAGTGGCATAATTAACTAAAACATAATTTAAATAATCTTGGTCTTTTTCGGCTGGTGTTTTATCATTCACCATCTTGACATATAATTCTGTTGCTTTAGTTCCCATACCTCCAATGACGGTAAAGAAATGTTCCATATCATCCCACCTTACTTACCATATTTTTTAAACGCTTTTCGATAATACCTAAACATACGCTGAAGCAATAAATAACGACCTAAACTACGATCTCCATCATAATAGAAAGTATAACCATAGCGTTTATCGGCTATCATCTCTCTAGCAATATCTTTATATTGTGTTTCAGGAACATATTTATCAAAAATATCGATTGGTACATTTAGCCATAGTTGCCCCTTATCATCTGGGATGTTGGCATAAACTGTATCACTATCTTTTAAATCATCATAAATATAATCTCTCACAACCCACTCAGCTAAGTTTAATCCATTAAGCGTTACAAAGAAACTACTTCTTCCTTGTCTTAAATTAATTTCAAAGAATTTAAAGGTATTGTCTTTAATGTCATATTTCAAATCAAAGTTTGCAAAACCTGTGTATTTAATATCTTCTAAAAAGTCTTTTACTTGTTTATAAATCGCTTCATTATAATCAGGCATAATAGCTAAGTAATTGCCAATACCAAGTGGTGTCGGGTCTTCAAGTAATGGATGACCTAAACACATCATTTTTACTTGATGATTTTTGTCAACATAACAATTTAACACACGCATTGGACTTTCATTGCCCTCCACAAATTCTTGTAAGATTAAATTGTCTTTGTATCCAGCTCCATAGATGCCATGAATAACACGATTATATTCTGTCATATTGTCAATAATATAAACTTTTTCCTTAATCGGATCGGTAAAATCATTCCATGACACACTGTTTGCTGGTTTTAACGCAATCGGAAAATCAAAAGGCTGTGTAGCTTCAGAATTTTCCACCATACGACGAGTGATAATTTTCGTTTTTGGATAAGGTAAATCATACTTTTCGCAAATATCATAAAAATCTTGCTTATTAACTAATTGTTTTTCTAACTCTTTATTGATGTATGGGCAAACAAACGTTTCAGATAATTCCTCTAAATGTTTTGAGATAAGTTCTGTATACCAATCTCCCATTCCCATCAAAATAACTGGCACATCAGAATCTTTATACTCTTTTGCGACTTCTCTCATGGTTTCGATAAACGTTGGATCTGTATCAAAACTTGGTACAACTTCGATAGCTAATATTTTCGTATGTTTTGTTGGTGCAATAGAGGCGCTGGCGATTGTCCGGACTGGTTTATTTGTAATGTCATAAAATGAGCGGGCCATCCCATACAGATTCAAATCTCCCCCTAACAACACTGGGATAAAATCTTGTTTTTGAGTCAATATAATCGGTTCCCTTCTTCTAATTAATTTTCAATAAAATAAACTCGGTACCAAACAATAAATGTGTAAATAGTAAATATTTTTTGCATATTTGCTATTCCTTGTTTTTGTTCTTCTAATAAACGATTTAAGTAATCGACATTAAAGAATTCTTTTGCAATATCAGAATTAAATGCGTCTTTTAACATCTCTTGGTATTTATCTTCTTTTAACCATGAAGCAAGTGGTGACGGGAATCCTAATTTTTCACGATTTACAATGCGATCGGGTAATTTAGCTTCAGAAGCTTCACGCCAAGCAATTTTTGTCACACCGTTTTTCATGTCAACACGCGTATCAGTTGGCATACGCTTTGCAATTTCAGCCACTTCTTTATCCACTAAAGGTGTTCTAACCTCTAATGAATTAGCCATACTCATACGGTCTGCTTTATGTAAAATATCATAAGCTAACCATCCATGAATATCAAAATGTTGCATTTTAGTGACATCATCTTTGCTTTTTGCTTCATCAAATAAATCTTTTACATATAACGATGAAGATTTGTTAAAACGCGTATCTTTTAGCAAGTCATTTCTTTCTGCTTCGTTAAACACATAATTCACACGATAATAACGTTCACTGATATCTTGTGCCCCACGAATTAAGAAACGGCGACCATGAAAATGTGGCAAACGTTTCGCTGTTTGAGCGAACAATTGACGCATATTTCGTGTCGTAAACTTTTCATATTTTTTAAATGTTCCTGCTTCTAAATAGGTATTATAGCCACCGAAAAATTCATCGGCTCCTTCTCCAGACAAAGCCACTTTTACATGCTTACTTGTTTCTTTTGATAAGAAATACAATTGAATCGCAGAAGGGTTAGATAAAGGCTCATCCATGTGATACATTGCCTTAGGAATAATACCAAAGAAATCTTCATCATTAATCATGATAGCTGTATTTTTTTGGTCAATTTCTTTTGCAAATTCTTGTGCCCATTCTAATTCACTGATGTTTTTATCGTCAAATCCTAATGAAAATGATTGGATATCTCTATCTTGTGATGCTTCATTTAAAATGTAGCTTGAATCAATCCCACTTGATAAGAAACTTCCCACTTCAACGTCTGCAATCATGTGTTTTTTCACTGATTCGTCTACTGTATCGATAATGTCACGTTTTGCTTCATCCATGGTCATTTTTTGTTCTTCTTCAAATGTGAAGTGATAGTATTCATTCACTTCTAAATCGTTATTTTTAAATTTGAAATAATGACCTGGATTAACTTTATAAACATTTTTGAATAATGTTTCGTCACTTGGAATGTATTCAAAACTTAGATGAATTGGTAATAATTCCTCATTTAATTCTTTAACGAATGATGGGTGATCTAAAAAGGCTTTTATTTCTGATCCCCACATAAAGGTATCCTCATTTTTAAAGTAGTAAAGAGGTTTAATACCAAAGTGATCACGTGCTCCAAAGACTTCACCGTTTTCAGAATCATAAATAACAAACGCGTACATTCCACGAATACGGTCTAATAATCCCTCTTGCCAAGCATCATAGCCATGAATCAATACTTCAGAATCCACTTCTGTTTTAAATTCGTAACCTAATTCTTGTAATTCTTCTCTTAATTCTACGTAATTATATATTTCACCATTAAACGTTAATACTTTTGTATTGGTTTGGTTAGTCATTGGTTGTTGTCCATGATTTAAATCAATAATTGATAGGCGTCTAAATCCCATTGAGATAACGTCATCTTGGTAAAATCCTTCATCATCTGGTCCTCTATGTACAATACGATCCGCCATTTTTTTGATGACTGTTGGATCAATACCTGGTTGGTTCATATATCCGACAAATCCACACATGTTTTCGTCCTCCAATTTTTATAAATAAAACTTTTAATCACAAGTAACTCATGATTCTTCAACTATCAAGTATACTTCAAATTACCTGTAAATTAAAGTATATAATAGATAGTTTCAAATTAAAATAAGATAACCCTACAAATCTCTTAATATTTTATTAAGAATACAACAACAAAGCGATAAAAAAGGCTTTAAGAAACGTATATTTCTTAAAGCCGAATCATGTCACTTTTCTCTTGTACCAAAAGTTGTAATTTTTTTCCAATGTCTATTAAATCACGTTCTTTAATTGGATAATCAAATAATTGGACATGTGGAGAATAGCGATTCATTTCTTCTAAGGTATTTGGAATATTAGTTAAAACCAAATCTATTCGTTTTGTTTCATTAAGTGTCTTGAATACTATATGATAATCATACTTATAACGATGCATAATTCTTTCTTCTATATCTCGTATTACAAAATAGGGTAAATCTGTATCGAGATAAATTGTAATTTCTGCTTCATAATATGTTAATGGCTTAACTGATGAAAAAAGTAAAATATATTTTTGTAACAAAAAGTCTTTCATCAGAAATAAATCATTTCCTGTGTCTTTATATAACTGATGAATCATCTCTAACATCTTACGTTTTAAAACTGGATACCGATCATTTATTTCATTAATAACATAATGACCATCCACGTCAACATGAACTCGTTTAAATAACCGTGAAAACATGTGTGCACAAAAACTGGTAATAAAAAAACGATCTAGTAAATCAGTTGGTATCTTACTAAACGTTTTTTGAAACAATTCCATAAATTGTTGTGTAGCCAAATAAACGTCTGATTGTTGACGTTTATGATAAGACAATATTTCCTCTTTAAAAATGGAAGACTCGTAAAATTTGGTTTTAATTTGTGAGACAACAGCATAAAAATAAACTTCTGACTCAGAATAAATATTAAATTCTTGCATTAAATTTTTCAAAAAGGATAATTTTTCAAGTAAAACATCCATATTAACATAATTTCGCCAATCTTCTTCCATCTCTATAAAATGTTTTTTTCTAAGACGAATTAAATTTGTTGATAGCACGTAAGCTAATTGTTTTCTCTGAATAACAGAAAAAGTTAAGTGATTCGTTTCAGAAAACAAATCAACCGTTTGATACATAATATGCTCATTAATTGTTTCAAATGGCCACTTCATTCCTTTATATAATGTCCACATCATAATATAAATAATTAATCTGATTTGTTTTTCATTGCCAATAATAGCGTATGTTTGTCTAGACAGAGTCAAGTCATACAATTCAAACAAAACTTTAATTTTTTTAAGCGATGATTTAACAGAATTAACGCTAATATAATGGTCTACTACGTATTGATCAATTATTACACCATCTTCTACAATAAGGTGCTTTAAAAGTTGAATGGTCTCGTCCTGCTCAAAAATATAATTCTTTAATTCAATATATCCAGACTCACTCTCTAGATAAATGCCACGATATTTTTCAAAATAAATCATGACATTTTTTGTTGAGTAATCATTAAATGCTACCGTCAATTCACGTATTTGGTGTATATACCTTTGAGCTGTTCTTTCAGTAACATTGATATGTAATCCAATCTCTTTTGTTGTATACCATCGTTTATTTTCAGAAATCAGTTCCAATATAGTTAATAATTGTTGGTTTGTCGAATTTAGTAATCGAAACATTTGCTTTTCCATCAGCTCACCACTTTTCGTGTACTATTTTCTTAATTCTACTTTTATTATGTGTTATTTTTTATATTTTTCTCTAAATTCTTTTGGCGTCATACCATTTAATTTACGAAACATTTTTAAAAAATACGTCATATTATTATACCCAATTTCAAAGGATATCTCATTAATTGTTAAATCAGTATGCAATAACATATCCTGAGCTTTTTCAATACGTAATTGGTTTAACACCTGAGCAAAACTACGTCCGGTTTCTTTTTTAACAAGTTGGCCCAAATAAACTGAATTAACATGAAGTTCTTCAGATAGTCGCTTCAGAGTCAAATCCTTCTTGTACTCTTTATCGATAATATCCATACTCTTTTGAACTAGTTCTGAGTAACGTTGCATATTCTCATCCATACTTTCAGTTAGTTCAAGTAAATAAATCAGCCAATCTTCTAACTCTTTAATATTATGAGATTGCTTTATTTTTTCTAATGTTTCATTATAAATCGCTACACTTAATGAAGGGAAGCGGCGATAAATATCCGTAAATAATAAAAACGTGACATGACGGACGTTATCAGGTAGAAAAGCAAGTTGTCGCATTTGAGAGAATATCCCTTTTAATTTGGTAATCGTCTCATTCATGTCACCAACCATTAATGCTTTATTAAAAGACATAAACTCGAATGTCTCATCATCAAGTAGATTCAACACGTTTGTTGATGAGTTACTCAAAATTTGTTTATTATCATAAAACACAGAAAAAGTCATCATAGCTAACGCCTGTTCATAACTTTCATAAACATTTTCCCACTCCTGTACCAATTCACCCACACTTAATTGATAATCTTCTTCTATTGTCTGATCCATCTGTAATAAAAAAGTTGATAATCCCTTTTTAGAGCCATGATACACAATAATCGTATAAAACGTGTCTTCGTTTTCTTGAATTACACATAATTTTTGTCCCATCGCCAAACTATATTGCCTTATAGTATCCGTATAAACGTCATTGGCACAGATAATAACAGCATACTCATCAAGTTTCTCTACATCAAAATGCTGAATAAAATTATGGTATTCTGATTCATTTAACTCATCATTTAACCATCTAATTAATAGCATTTCGTTATATAAACGTTCTTTTTGTTTTTCTTGTCTATCATGATTTAACTCTTCTTTTATCATCATTACTTTTTCAGTTAGTTCATTTTTGTCCACCGGCTTTAACAAATAGCCTTTAATGCCAAGCTCGAGTCCTTGCTTTACATACATAAATTCTTGATAGCCAGATAAAATCAGTATTTCTGGGGTCATGCCTGTTTCTTTCATGTAACGGATCAAATCAATCCCTGACTTTTCAGGCATATTAACATCTGTAATCACTAAATCAACAGAATGATTCTCCAGATAACAAATCGCATCCTCTGTTCTACGACAAGTAGAAACCACTTCAAATCCTAAGTCATTCCATGGGATGATTTTTTTTAACCCCTCTAAAATCATGTACTCATCATCAACTAACAAAACGCTATACATCCACACTCACATCCTTCGGTTGATAAATAATGATTTGTATTTTAGTTCCCACACCAATTTGTGATTCAATTACTAATTCAACGCCATTTGAAAAGTAGTTTTGCATACGCTGATACACATTCTCCAGTCCAATTGATCCAGATAATAATGTATCACTACCTTCTAGTTTTTCTGTGACTTCTTTTAATTTTTCTGTTGTGATCCCTTTTCCATTATCTTCCACTAAAATTTCAACATAAGAGTCATGTGTCGTTGCTTTGACACTAATAGCATTATCAATACGCGAGTGATCCATTCCATGAATAAAATAATTTTCAATCAAGGGTTGAATCATAAATTTTGGAATCGTAAAATTTTTGAGTGATTCATCAATAATAAAATGATACGCAATACTGTCTGGAAACCGCATTTGGTACAAGTACACGTATTTTTCACAAAAACTTAATTCTGATTCTAAATCAATGGTTTTAGCTTGATCGATATTATTTCGTAACAACGATGAAAAAGCAAAAACAACATCCGCCAACTCCATTTGATCCTTGCTAATTGCATACATGCGAATATATTCTAATGTATTATACATAAAATGAGGATTAATTTGTGACTGTAACGCGCGTAAATGAGCATCACGCTGTTTAACCTCTAAAACATACACATCTTGAATATATTGATTTAAACTCACAATCATATCATTCACCGCATCTGATAAATCACATAATTCCATTTTCATATCTGTTGTATCAATTTGTGCCGATAAATTTCCTTGACTGACTTCTTTAGTAACTGATACAATACTGTTTACTTTTTTAGCATAGTTACTAAAGACCCTTTTTAAACTGACTAATAAAAAAGCAATGACAAATAATCCCACTCCCCATACAGGAATTAGCGAGTGTAATATATCTTTCGTCACGTTTGATTTATCTAAAATAGTTAACACAGTCAAGCCCTTAACTACCTCATCATTAAAGACTGCTTCTTTTTGTAATGTTGTTCTATCCAGGTCACCTGTTTTTTGAAAATTTTCTACTATCTGATTAATTTTTTTATCATTCAGTGATGTTCCATGTTCATACACCACTTGATGCCCAGTATCAAATACAAATGTCTTAACAGCATAATCATTGGCTAAGTCTTTTGATAAAAACATGTCATCAAACGTCACATAAATATGCCCCACCATCTCACGTGTATTTGGTATAGGAATTGGTCGTGATAAAGTGAAGTCCTTTGATATTACCGGTTTCCCTTGTAAAAACACACCATTTGTTTTTCTAGTATCAGCATGTAAATAATCCTCTCTTCCATCCCACACGATGTCGATTGTTTGAATTGATGGAAAACTATAAAACAAATTATTTAACACATTTGGGAAAAAATCATTATTATTCGTTTCACGCCAGTTATCCAATGAATATTCTACGTATTCACTAATGGGTAACGTCATAAATTGATTTAAATTATCAAATTGATTTGGTGTTAACGCAATATCCCATAAAATCCCAGACAACGTTGCATCTTTCACTTGAATAGATGCTGTTAATTCTCTAGAGACTGTATCTAATACTTTTTTGGAATCATCCCTAGTAAAATTAACCGTTAAAATCGTATAACCTATTAAAATAATCCCAATTGACCCTACTAATAGCAAACTATAAATTGTCATTAATTGATTCATTAAAATATTTTTTGAAAATAAACGATGTAATTTAGCTTTCATTTCCCACTAACCTTTTTTCAACAAACTCTCGGTTATGTTTTGTTGCAATATTATTCCATGCTGTCCACAGTGCAAATGTAGCAAAAAGCAATAAACCTTTCATCCCCCAACTAAATCCTAAAATAATAGCAATCCCAATTAATAATTTTAAAAAAGAAGAAAAACTTAAAAAGACACTAATACACGATAATTTAATTAACTGTAATATCGGTAACTCATACTCTGATTCATACACTAATACATATTGATAAGACACGAAAATGAGTAAGCTCATGGTTAATAATAAAAAGTCGATGATTAGCCATAACAACCCCTTAAGCTGGACAGATAGGTATAAATTATAAAATAAAATAGCTAAACAGCCATTGTATAACCAAAATAATTGATTACTCCGAACAAAATGACCTTTAAATGATTCCCACGCTTTATGAAACGTTATTTCTTTGTAATCAAATTCAGATTCAACAAATAAATCATTCATCATTTGAAGTGCTGGACCTACACCAAACACAACTAGTCCACATAAACTAAATAGAACAAATAATAAATTTAATTTAACTATTAACCATACACCTTTAAATCCTTTGTCAATCATCACTTTCACCTCTTCTATTTTTTTATATCATACCATTATTTAATACCTATTCAATGATAATAATGTGAAAAGACTGAAACACTTTTGCTCGTTTCAGTCTTTCTCTATTATTTACTTGTCTTTAAAAAGTCATCCAATTGAGATTGCATTTCTTTTTGTACTTTATCCCATCCTGCCGTTTCCAAATCCTTATTTAATTTCGGTAATGTTTCTTTTGGATCAACTGTTCCGGTATTTAGACTTGCTTTATAACGATTCATGACGTTTGCAATGTTAGTAATTTCAGTTTTTACAGGAGCTGTATTAAAGTTAAATCCTAAGATTGGTGACACTTCTGCATTTTTGATGCTTTCATCACGTTCTTTAATTTTTTCTTCTGGTAATGTATCTTGTGTGTATAAAATCATGTTGTTCCCTGTATTCCAAGCGGCCATATGCATATTTGGTTTATAACCGTCTAATAATTTAATACGATTGTCACCAACTTTTTCCCACGCTTTGCCTTCAACACCCCAAACTAATCCATTTAATAAAGTTGGATCACTGTTTAATAATCCTAAAAATTCGACTGATTTTTCTTTATTTTTAGAAACGTTTGATACAGCAAAGTTTGCCATTTGAGCTTGTGCTGTTGTTTTTAATGGCTTAGTAATTGCTTTTGACACTAATGGATGACCAGCAGCATTACTTAAAATTGTATCACCATAATCCATTGGTCCTTGTGTTTCTTCACGCATAAACCAAGTATTACCTTCTAAAGGATAACCCGTTGTGTTTGTTGATGCATCTGTTGGAATCAATTTGTCTTCATACCATTTATGCATTAATTCTAAGTTAGACACAAAGTCTGGATCGTCATATTGATTAATAATTTTGATACCATCTTTACTATCATTTTTCACAGCAAATGGGTATTCTTTTCCTAATGGGTAATCATAATCTCCTGATAATTGGAATGATTGTCCAATAGCAAATGGCGCTATACTAGGTTCTTTCTCATGAAATTCTTTTAATACTTTTTCAGCATCTGCATATGATTTAATATCATCAATGTTTAAATTGTATTTATCTAAATACTCTTTATTAAATGTTAGAACTTGTTGACCATACACATTCCCATTCACTGGAAAAGCATATAATTTTCCATCAATTGTGTTTCCTTTAATATAAGCTTCATCCAGTTGCTCATAAGCATCTTTAGCATATTTAGGAGCTAATTCAGTTAAATCAGCATAAGCACCTTTTTGCGCATTTGCCACATAATTTGAAGCAAAAGAGATGTCATAGTTTTCGCCTGAAGCAATGATGGTACTCATTTTCTTGTCCCAATCACCCCAACCAATATATTGTAAATCAACTTTTACATTAATGGCTTCTTCAATTTGCTTATTAGCAATTGACATCAACTCATCATAATTTTCTGGTTTATCGCCAATTTGATACATCAATAAAGTGGTGACATCACCATCTTTTCCGCTACTTTTTTTATCATCTGCTTTTTTATCTCCACCACAAGCTGTTAACGCAAGGGTTGCCACAATCGCAGTCGACGCAAATAAAAATTTCTTTACATGTTTCACTAATAATTCCTCCTAAATAGTTATTCTTTTACTCCACCAATTGTTAATCCGCCAACAAAATATTTTTGGAAAAACGGGTAGGTTATTGCTATAGGTAATGTTGAAATCACGACAATCGCCATACGAGCTGACTCGCTTGGTAAGGCTGCTAGACCTCCTGATACTTGAGCACTCATTCCTGCATTTTGTGCTAGATAGTCTAAGTTATTTTGAATCTTCATTAATAAATACTGTAATGGAATTAAGTTGTCATTTTGTATATAAAGTAACGCATTAAACCAGTCATTCCAATACCCAAGGGCTGCAAATAAACTAATCGTTGCAATACCTGGTACTGCAAGTGGTAATACAATACGAACAAAAATCTTTAATTCACTCGCGCCATCAATTCTAGCTGATTCGATAATACTATCTGGAACATTTTTTCTAAAGAAAGTCCGCATAACCAAAATATTAAATGGTCCAAGGGCTAACGGTAAAATCAATGCCCATATCGTATCTTTTAATTGAAGTAAGTTACTCATCACTAAGTAATTTGCCACCATACCAGGTACAAATAACATCGTAATTAAAGCAAACAGTGTAAAAAATCGTTTAAATGGAAAATTATTTCTAGAAATCGCATAAGCGTATAAACTAGTTATGGTAGCATTTACAATTGTTCCCACAACTGTGACGAAAATAGTCACTCCAAATGAGCGTACAATTTTAGCTGACATGTTTCCAGAAAAAATATATTTGTATGCTTCAAATGACCACTCTTTTGGGAAAAAGCTATATCCATTTGCTGTTAATGCCGATTCACCTGTCAGTGAAATAATAATGACAAAAATAAATGGGATTAAACAAGAAATAGCAAATAACGCGATTAAGATACTGAAAAACAAATCCACTTTTGGACTAAAAGCACGTATTTCAACCTTCTTAACTTTCTTTTTTTCTCTCAATATTACTCACCTCCATTAGAATAATGCTGCATCTGGATCTAATTTTCTAACAATTGCATTAGTCCCTAATAATAAGATACTTCCTACAACTGATTGATATAAACTTGCCGCAGCTGACATCCCAATGTCCCCTGTTGCCGTCATACCATTGTAAATATAAGTATCCAGCACAGATGTCACTTGATACAATGCACCAGAATTCATTGGAACAGAATAGAACATTCCAAAGTCTGCTCTAAAGATACCTCCAATGTTTAAAATTAATAACACACTCATCATTGGGATAATTTGTGGAATGGTCACATTTTTGATTTGTTGCCACTTGCTTGCACCGTCCACCATTGCTGCTTCATAATATGTTGGATCAATCCCCATAACTGATGCATAGTAGATAATACTGTTGTATCCCAGACTCTTCCATACATTTAAGATAACAAAAATTAATGGCCACCATTTTGGATCAGCATACCAATTAATTGATGTTTTTCCATTTGATAATAACAAATGATTAATGATACCTTTATCTGGACTTAAGAATGCGTATACAAAATAGGAAATAACTACCCAAGACAAGAAATACGGCAGTAAAGACATCGTATGATAAACTTTTACTGCTCGTTTATTTCTCAACTCACTCATGATAATGGCAAACGCTATAGCAAAAAACAAATTAAATGCTAAAAATACAATATTATAAACCAATGTATTTCTAGTAATTAACCACGCATCACTTGAGGCAAATAAAAATTTGAAATTTTCAAACCCAACCCAAGGACTCTGTTTTAAACTAGCAAAAAAACCATCTGGAGATATTCTAAAATCTTTAAAGGCAACCACATTAGCCATTACTGGAATATAGAAGAAAAAAATAAACCAAATCATGCCTGGTAAAGCCATCAAAATTAAGGCCTTATATCGAACAATGTCAGACCATGTTTTTTTTAATTTATTGCCCATTTGTTTCCCTCCCTCATAACTTATAGATACAGTATAATACTGAGGTCTCATTTTTTTAAGAAACAAATTATAGTTTTATCTAAACAAATTATAGTTTTGTCTCATAAAAACATTTTCAAATTAATTTTTTAACCACTTTGGATACATTAATATGATTTTAGTTTCTTAATCAAAGATATTTATATGTAATTTAGTTACTACGTCTTTTAATAATCTCACCCCTGCCAAACTATTTCCTGACTTATCTAGTGGCGGACTGAATACTCCAATCCCAAATTGATTGGGCGAGACACCCATCAATCCCCCACCAACACCACTCTTACCTGGTATACCAACATGTGCAGAAAACTCACCCGACTCATCATACAATCCAGCAGTTGTCATAACAGATTTAACCAGTGTGGCAGATTCCTCTGAGATAAGTCGCTTATTATCCCATGGTTTAATTCCTTTATTGGCTAAAACACTTGCCATCATGGCGATATTTTCAGTAGTTACATTCAAAGAACACTGCTTAAAATAAACTTCCAATACGCCTTCAACCTCTTTTGAGAGCATATTATTCCCTTTTAAATAATAAGCTAGTGAACGATTAATATCTCCAGTTTTTGCCTCTGACTGATAGATTTCCTCATTTAAAGAAATGGTATTATCATGACAGATTTCTTTAATAAAGCTTAGCAATCTACTATAACAGTCATCAGGAGAACTTCCCTGAATTAACGATGTTGTTTCAATAGCCCCTATATTAACAAAAGGATTAAGTGGGTGTTTATCGTGATTTATTTCCATATTAAGAGGTGAATTAAAAGAAAAACCAGTGGCTTCAGTGTTTATATGGTTTAATACATTAGACAAACCATTGTCCTCAATGGCTAACAATAATGCTGGCACTTTTGAGATACTCTCAATAGCAAATTTAACAGAAGAATCACCTACTGATAACATATCCCTTGTTTTTATATTATACAAAGTTATCCCTAGCTGGTTGGGATTCACTTTTGCTAGAGCTGGGATATAATGAGCGTTTTGACCTTCACTACAATATGATTTATTTTTTATCACCAATTGTTCTAATTCCTTTTGATTCATTATCCATCATCTACTTTCATCCAATTTTGTCATAATATCAGTTTGCCTCACACAAAAGAAAAAATAATGTTATTTTTACAAATCTTCTTAGTTTTTTATCCTACGGCAACTGGTCAACATGACAAAATAAGATATTCTACGAAAAATGACAATAAATCATAAACATTTTCATTAGTTTTTCAAAAAAGTAGCGTAATATCACATTATATGATTTAAGGAGGGATTTTTACGGAACAACCAATTGTCAAACTCAAACATCGTAATATATTAGTCATTACAATTATTATTGGAAGTTTTGGCACTGTTTTAAACCAAATGCTTCTAACAACTGCTTATCCTGATTTAATGCGCCAATTTTCTGTCTCAACCTCAACGATTCAATGGCTGACAACCGGATTTTTATTAGTCAATGGTATAATGATTCCAGTTAGTGCTTATTTTATGAATAATGTTCCCACTAAAAAATTATACATTGGGGCGATTACTCTTTTTTTAATAGGAACCATTATTTGCTTTGTCTCAACTTCTTTTAACCTCTTATTATTTGGTCGAATCATTCAAGCTATGGGAGTTGGTATCTCACTTCCTCTTTTACAAACCATTATGTTAAGCATCTATCCTGAAAATGAGCGTGGTAAAGCACTAGGTATTGCAGGGATTGTTATCGGTCTTGCTCCAGCTATTGGTCCAACGCTTTCTGGTTGGGTTATCGATACTTTCAACTGGCGTTACTTATTTGGCTTACTTATCCCCATCATTCTTTTTGTTATCGTTCTATCTATTATTTTTATGCAGAATGTGCTTCCCTTGCATCCTTCAAAAATAGATATTCCTTCACCTATCCTATCCACTCTTGGTTTTGGTAGTTTACTTTATGGGTTTTCTCTTGTCGGAGATCATGGCTGGACAGATCCTCTTGTTCTTTTATTACTTATTTTAGGGACTGCCCTTGTGGTGATTTTCTGCAAAAGACAACTTAAAATCAGTAACCCTTTTTTGCGTATGGAGGTCTTTAAATCAAAATTATTTATTAATACAACCATTTTAAGTGGTATTGTGAATATGGCTATGGTTGGTGCTGAAATGGTACTCCCTCTCTATATCCAAAATGTTCGCGGGTATAATCCATTTCATTCTGGATTAGTGTTATTTCCAGGTGCTTTAATCTTAGGCATTATGATGCCCATTACTGGTAAATTATTTGATAAGTATGGAGAAAAATATTTATCAATTATTGGAATGAGTTTACTAACAATTGGGACTGCTTGTTTATGTACACTAAATGAAAAAACACCTATGCATTTTATCACCATTATTTACGGCGTCAGAATGCTAGGTGTCAGTATGGTTATGATGCCAATAACCACAGCTGGTATGAATTCACTACCTGATACTCTCATTAGTCATGGTTCCGCTGCAAATAATACAGCAAAACAATTATTCAGCTCTATTGGGACAGCCATCTTAATTAGTTTCCTATCTCAAGCAACCCTAAAAGATATGCCGCATAAATCACTTCTGTTAAGTTCTCCTATTACTTACAAATCAGATGTGTTATCTGCTACTTTACATGGTTACAATATTGCCTTTATCGTCGCAACACTATTTTGTGCAATGGGTCTAGCGCAAGCCATTTTTATGGGCATGAACAAATCTTTGAATAAATAAAATAAAAATCTATGTCAACAAAGTAACATTGACATAGATTTTTATAAATAATGATTAGTTTCATAGTTCTAAAACGTGTATGCATTGAAAGGAACCTTAGTATGTTTTTTGGAAGCATTCAAAACAATATAGCGAGTTAAAATAAGGCTTAGTCCTTAATCAACTTTTGTGGCGCTTTTTTTATTTTTACTATTATACAACACTATCTATTCACACCACTAACTAATTATAAATTATATCATAATAAACAAAAAAACCCGAAAGTTTAAAAACTACCGGGTTTTTTTATTATAAAGAATTAAATGTTTTTACAACATTTTCTACTGTAAATCCGTATTCTTCAATCACTTTATTGCCAGGTGCACTGGCACCAAATCGATCAATGCCCATCGTTTTTCCAGACAAGCCAACATAACGTTCCCAACCAAATGTTGCACCCATTTCGATTGATACACGCTTGCTCACTGATGAAGGTAACACACTTTCTTTATAAGCTGTATCTTGTGCGTCAAATAAAGTAGTCGATGGCATTGAAACGACTGACACATCCACGCCTTCTTTTTCATACAACGCTTTTTGAGCATCCATTGCCAATTTAACTTCTGATCCAGTCGCGATTAAGATTCCGTCTGGTGTGTCACGTTTTGATGGAGATAATACGTATGCTCCACGTCCCACGCCTTCATAGGCTTTTTCTTTTGTTCCTTCAAGAACAGGTAAGTTTTGTCTTGATAAAGCTAAAACAGTTGGTGTCTCCGTTGACGTTGCGGCCAATTTCCATGCAGCTGATACTTCATTGCCATCAGCTGGACGAATTAAGTTTACATTTGGTATCCCACGTAAGCTTGATAACTGTTCGATTGGCTCATGCGTTGGACCATCTTCACCAACCGCAATCGAATCATGTGTTAACACAAATGTGACAGGGGCTTTTTGAATCGCTGATAAACGTAACGCTGGACGTAGGTAATCAACGAATACAAAGAATGTTCCACCATAGACACGTGTTCCACCATGCAAAGCAATCCCATTCATTGCTGCTGCCATACCAAATTCACGAACCCCAAACCAAATATTACGGCCTTCATATTGTCCTGGTTCAAAATCTTTTTCAGCTGCCACCATGGTATTATTTGATGATGATAAATCGGCAGATCCTCCCCAGAATGATGGGATTTCTTTAGATAAGACTTGAATGGCTTCTTTACTTGTCACACGACTTGCCGCACTTTCACCAAGTTCATATGTTGGTAAAACAGATTCCAAATCAACTGTCACGTCACCTTTGAAGGCTTCTTCAAATTGTTTCGCTAGTTCTGGATAAGCAGCTTTATAATCAGCAAATTGTTTTTGCCACTCTGCTTCTGCTTTTTCACCTTTTTCTACCATATCAGCGTGGAAACGTGTTGCGACTTCTTCTGGTACAGTAAATGCTGGGTAATCCCAACCGTAAGATTTTTTAGCAAACGCCACACCTTCAGCTCCAAGTGGTGCACCATGAACTTTGTTTGTCCCTTCGTTTTCAGCACCAAACCCAATCACTGTTTTGACTTCAATCATGGTTGGTTTTGTAGTTTCTTTTTGTGCGGATTCAATAGCATTCGCAATTTCTTCTAAATCATTGCCATCTTTGACTAAAATGTGTTGCCATCCTGATGATTCAACACGACCTTTAACGTCTTCCGTAAATGACTTATCTAATGGTCCGTCTAATGAAATACCATTTGAATCATATAACACAATTAATTTACCAAGTTTTAAATGACCAGCTAAACTGATTGCTTCTTGAGAAATACCTTCCATTAAATCACCATCACCACATAAAGCATACGTGTAATGGTCAACGATATTAAATTGATCTTTGTTATATGTTGCAGCGAGGTGCGCTTCTGCCATCGCAAATCCAACACTCATCGCAATTCCTTGACCTAATGGACCAGTTGTTGCTTCTACCCCATCTGTATGATGAACTTCAGGATGTCCTGGTGTCAAACTATCCCATTGACGGAATTTTTTTAATTCCTCCATTGGTAAGTTATAACCTGACAAATGAAGTAAACTATAAAGCATTGCAGAACCATGTCCTGCCGATAACACAAAACGATCACGGTCTACCCATTGTCTTGATGTTTTAGGATTGACCTTTAAAAATTTTGTCCAAAGAGTATAAGCCATTGGAGCTGCCCCCATGGGTAATCCTGGATGTCCTGAATTTGCTTGTTGAACCATGTCTAAACTAAGGGTACGAATTGCATTCACACCTAGTTGATCAATTTGATCAAATAACATATAACGCCCTCCTATTTAGGTTTTTTTTACCTTTATTGTATTTTACATCTAATAATATTATTTTACAAGCGTTTTTATAGAAATAACACATGCAATTTTATCGATCATGTAATCCTTTTTCTTTTTGGATTTGTTTTAATTTCTCAGGAGTAACATCTGTCCCCTCTTCATCGACTACTTTCATTCCCTCAATGTGATTTCTCATACCTTTTCTAAAACTATGTAAATATTCTTCCCTCAATAATTGTTGTTCTTTTTTTTCAACGTCAGTTAGTCCCTCAGTTGTTTTTGCTTTCTTTGCTAGCTCATTAATTCTTGCTAATTTTTTTTCACTTAACATAAGTCACGACCTCCTTAAAGTACTACCTAAATAGTAGCTTAAAAAAGATAAAAAAACAATTATATATCGTTCAAACGTACGAACATGCGTTTGATTTTAAGAAAAAATTATGTTACACTCAAAAAAAAGGAAATGAGGTATCATCATGTCAACTAAACGTTCTTCTAGGCAATTAGACGTTTTAAAATATATTCATGAACAAGTTGAAAAAAAAGGGTATCCTCCAACTGTAAGAGAAATTGGAACAGCTGTTAACCTTTCATCAACGTCTACTGTTCATGGTCACTTATCACGTTTGGAAAAAAAAGGATTGATTACTCGTGATCCAACTAAGCCCAGAGCAATCGAATTAACAAATGAAGGGTTAAAAATGATTGGCGTTAACTCTCCTTTTATTCCAATGCTTGGTGTTGTAACTGCAGGTGAGCCAATCTTAGCTGTTGAAGAAGCATCAGATTTTTTCCCATTACCTCCTGACTTAAAATATGAACAAAACAGTTTATTCATGTTAACCATTCGTGGAGATAGTATGATAAATGCTGGGATATTTGATGGTGATCATGTCATTGTAAGAAAACAGTCATCTGCTATTAATGGTGAAATTGTTATTGCTATGACAGATGAAAATGAAGCAACATGTAAAAGGTTTTTTAAAGAAAAAAATCATATTAGATTACAACCGGAAAATGATACATTAGAACCAATTATCTTAAACAGTGTCGCTATTTTAGGTAAAGTGGTTGGACTTTATAGAAATCATATTTAATAAAGCATAACACTATGCTTTATTTTTTTCTTTACAAAGGGAACGGATGTTTGTATAATATATTCAAAGATAAGAACATATGTTCTATCAAATAGTTTAAGGAGTGGTTTTATGTTTGCTATCAGAAGATATGCTCTAATTTTAATTGTCTTAATTATTGGTGTTATTTTAGGTAATATGGGATTAGATGTTGCATTAATTATATTGACCCCACTTGTATTATTATGGTTAATGCTTTGGGATGAAAAAAGTTATCGTCGCTCTCAACAAAAACATAACCATCTATCCTATAAAAAATAAGCATTGCTTTTTATGAATGATTCATCTACCCTTAATTAAAAAGAAAGGATGAGTCATTTGTATAAAGATACTATTGAATTAACAAAGGAATTAACCAATATTCCTTCTCCAACGGGAGATACTAAAAAAATTATTGCATTTATTAGTAACCTATTAAATAAATCTGGTTATAAGCCTTGTATTAATAATAAAGGAAGTTTAATAATCACTGTTCCTGGAACAAATCAAGAGAAACAACGATTTATTACTGCTCATATTGACACGTTAGGTGCTATGGTTCGTGCCGTTAAACCAGATGGTAGGTTAAAATTGGACTTAATTGGTGGGTTTCATTTCAATTCAATTGAAGGTGAATACTGCACAATTCATACTCAAAATAACGGAGACTACACAGGTACGATTTTAATGCATCAAACTAGTGTTCACGTTTATAAAGATGCTGGAACAGCTAAACGCGACCAACAAAATATGGAAGTTAGAATTGATGAAAAAGTATTTTCAAAAGATGAAACAGAACAACTTGGTATTCAAGTAGGAGATTTTATTAGTTTTGATCCAAGAACAATTATTACACCATCAGGATATATAAAATCTCGTCATCTAGATGATAAAGTTAGCGCAGCTATTCTAATAAATTTTTTAATCAATCTAAAAGAAACCAAACAAACCTTGCCATACACAACCCATTTCTTCTTTTCAAATAACGAAGAAATCGGTTATGGTGGAAATTCAAATATTGATTCTCAAGTTGTTGAATATGTTGCAGTTGATATGGGAGCTATGGGAGATGATCAACAAACAGATGAACACACCGTATCTATCTGTGTCAAAGATGCTAGTGGTCCTTATCATGTAGACCTTCGAAATCATTTCGTGTCACTGTGCAAGGAGAAAAAAATTCCTTACCAATTAGATATTTATCCTTATTATGGTAGTGATGCATCTGCTGCAATGAAAGCTGGAGCAGATGTTAAACACGGGCTAATTGGAGCAGGTATAGAGTCAAGTCATGCTTATGAAAGAACCCATAAAGATTCTATTGACGCTACTGAACAATTAGTAAGAGAATATTTATTTAGTTCTTTATCATAACAAAAAAACAAACTCATGGAGTTTGTTTTTTTGTTTAAAACTATATCACTTGACCTTTTCTTCTTTTCGTCGTATGGTTAGTTCATAAGCTTATATTATAGTGTGGTTTAAAACCATGATGAGCAGGCAATATATGGATTGCTTAAGTCCTTAGTCACCATATTTAACTTATTAATTAGTATTTAATTATTAAGATTGCCTCAAAAGGTATAATATAATCTTATTGTTCGTTATTGATAAATTTAACACACTTATCAATATCACCTAGATTAATCGATTAGCTCATCACAACGATTACGTCTACATGAACTAAATAACGAACTAATTAAGATGTTATATTCTAAAGGAGGAAATTATTTATGTCAGTAGTGTTAAAAGTAGAAGAAAGAGCAACTAGACCAAGATCTATCCGCAGAAAACTTAGAGAAGAAGGACGTGTACCTGGAGCTGTAAATGGTAACGGTATACAAAATCTATCAATTTCTGTTGATGCCCGTCAACTTGAAAAAGATATTCGTGAAAATGGATTAAATGCTGTTTATGTATTAGAGTTAGACGGTAAAAAAATTAGTACATTATTACATACTTATGAATTAGATACATTCACTAAATCATGGATTCACGTAGAATTCTTAGCAGTAGATATGTCTCAAGAAACTGAAGTAGAAGCTGAATTATCACTTGTTGGAACTTCTAAAGGAGTTAAATCTGGTGGTATTCTAGAACAAAACTTATATAGTGTTATTGTATCAGCTACTCCAGATAAATTACCAGAACGTGTTGAAGTAAACATTGAAGATTTAGAAATTGGAGATTCTTTAGTAGTTGCTGATATTCCTAAACATGATGAGTTTACAATCATTACAGATGCAGAAGAACAAATTTGTGCTGTAGTTGAAATGGCTGCTCCTGTTGAAGATGAAGCTAACGATATCGTTGCAGAACCTGAGTTAGTTAATGCTAAACCTGAAGAAGCTTAATTAAAAAATATACTAAACAGAACTCTTTTTAAGAGTTCTGTTTTTTTATACTTTAAGAGATTACTAAAATCACTGAAGAAGTTCCACTCTTTATCTCTTTCTATGATAGAATACTTATAAATGACTCTTATTCTAAAAGAAAGTAGGTTAAATGTATGGTTGGTATAGATAAAATAAATTTTTACACCCCAAACACATATATTAAATTAGAAGAACTAGCAAATTATCGTGGGGTAGATCCTGATAAATTTACTATAGGCATTGGACAATCAAAAATGTCTGTTCCTCCTATAAGTCAAGATACAGTCAGCATGGCTGCAAATGCCGCCTATCCTCTACTTACAAAAAATGATTTAAATAACATAGATTTAATCGTTGTTGGAACTGAAACAGGTGTCGATGCATCAAAATCAGTTGCTTCATTTATTCATCAACTACTAGACATCCATCCTTTTGCAAAATCAGTTGATTTAAAACAGGCATGCTATGGTGCGACAGCCGGTTTAATGATGGCTGTTGACTTTGTTAAACTGCATCCAGATAAAAAAGCATTAGTAATTGGATCAGATATTTCACGATATGGACTAAATAGTTCTGGCGAAGTCACACAAGGAGCTGGTGCTATTGCAATGATTATCAGCTCTTCACCTAGTATTTTAGAAATTGAGGAAGTATCCGTTTCTATGACAAAAAGTATTTTTGATTTTTGGCGACCAAATTATTCTAAAACAGCCATTGTCGATGGCAAATTCTCAAATGAAGCGTATATTTCTTTTTTCAGTGAGTTATGGGTAGAATATTCTAAACGGACTAATCTATCACTAGAAGATTTTTCTGCTTTTTGTTTCCATTTACCTTATACCAAAATGGGGAAAAAAGCTTTACTACCAGTTTTGGAGAAAGAGGCACCAAAAAACAAAGACTTATTACTAGAAAACTACCAATATAGTACAAACTACTCTCGTGATATCGGAAATATTTACACTGGTTCATTGTATTTAAGTTTTATGTCCTTGATTGAACATGCGTCATCTTCTCTTACCGCAACTGATCGCATTGGTTTCTTTAGTTACGGTAGCGGTGCTGTAGCAGAAATATTTACCGGAAAATTAGTTGATGGTTTTAAAGATTCTTTATTAGCAGCTGAACATGAAAAACTATTAACCAATAGAATGGATTTATCTATCGAAGACTATACGACGATGTTTACCAAAGAATTAAGCATCGATTCAGATGGTAATCATTTGTTTAATCAAGATAAAACAGACAATGGCATCTTTTTCTTTAAAGGTACTGATAATCATCAACGTCTGTACGGTAAAAACTAAATTTCAAGGAGAGTATTTTAGTGACGAATTTATTTAATAAGTTTTATAAGAAAACACGAGATGAAAGACTCTCTATCTTACTTAGTGAGCATTATCTAGACGACAAAGACTATTGCTTGTTTAAAAACAATTCACCTTTAGATAATGACGTGGCTAATTCTCTGATTGAAAATCAATTAACTCAATTTCCACTTCCTTTAGGTGTTGCACTGAATTTTCTGATTGATGGTGAAGAAAAAATCATTCCAATGGTTGTTGAAGAGCCTTCTGTTATAGCTGCTTGTAGCAATGCTGCTAAATTAGCTAGACCCAATGGTTTTAAAACATCTATCGAAACTTATTTGAAACGCGGGCAAATTATCTTAACAGGCGTAACGAATCCAAATGACGCTAAAAAGCTAATTTTGTCACAGGTTGATATAATTAAAGAAGTCGCAGATAACGCTCACCCATCAATCGTAAAACGTGGTGGCGGGTTAAAAGAGATTACTTGCGACATTTTTGAATCTGAAAACGGTGATGATACATTTTTAACTGTGTATTTATTAGTAGATGTCCAAAAAGCTATGGGAGCGAATATTATTAATACGATTCTTGAAGGGGTCACCCCACTTATTGTTGATTTAGTCGGTGGTGAAGCACTGATGTCTATTTTGAGTAACTATAACACCGAATCCCTTGTCACTTCGACTTGCTCGATTCCTTTTGATAAACTTGGAAATCAATCAACTAGTGGGAAAAACATTGCTCAAAGAATTGAAAAAGCCACTCAATATGCCAACCTCGATACATATCGTGCTGTCACTCATAATAAAGGCATCATGAATGGTATTGATTCTGTTGTTATTGCAACAGGAAACGATCCGCGAGCTGTCTCGGCTGCTGCTCATGCATATGCTAGCAAGAACGGTACGTATCAAAGTATGACAGAATGGCACGTGCAAGATGAGTACTTAGTTGGGAAACTGACTTTACCGATGTCAATTGGTAGCGTGGGAGGAGCTATTTCGGTTCTTCCTATGGCACAAGCAAATTTAAATATGATGTCTATATCAACGTCTGAAGAACTTGCTAGAATAATTGTTTCAGTAGGTCTTGCTCAAAACCTTGCCGCACTAAAAGCACTGGTTAGTGATGGTATTCAAAAAGGGCATATGAAATTACATGCAAGCTCTTTAGCTATACAAGTTGGCGCCACTGGGGATGAAATAGAACAAGTCACAGAAAAACTAAGACAGTCTCCCCATATGAATACCCAAACAGCCACAGATATTTTAAACCAATTAAGACAAAAATAAAAAGCAACTCCAGTTTCATTTGAAGTTGCTTTTTCAATTATAATAAATGATTATCTTTTAATAACTCTTCAACAAATGTGCCTTGAATTTTTTTCAGTTCATGTTTTTCAACCTTACTCATTAACCAAGGTACTTTTATTTCAGGGAGAGTTTTCTTATCTGTTAAATAATAAGTTGCACGAAGTAATGTTCGAATATCAAATGCTGATGCGAATACTTCAGGTACGCCTCTATCAACGTCCATTAATTCATACACAGCTTCCATCGCTGTTCTAACAGAATACTCTGTTGTAAACACTGTGTCTCGTTTCGTTTCAGCAAAATTTCCAATGAATGCTAGATTTTTAGAACCATTTGGGACAACTAATGGTCTATCACCATTTGCTCTTGGCATAAAGTAAGACGTAATAAATGGCATATAAGTTGGGATAACATTAACAGAATTTTTAGCTAAATCATCAATCTTATCAACGGGTACCCCGATATGATACAACCATTCTTTCGCTATTTCTTCACCAGTACATGAGGTAATTGGTTTCTTCACATAATTTCCATCTTTGTTTGAACACAATGCGTAAAACCAGATAACTAATTCATCTTTAGGTTGTTTTTTAAAGTGCGGTTGACGATTAATAGTGTAACTTTGACGCCAATTTGAATCTTCAGAATAGACAATCCCACCTGTCACAACACGACCTGAATAAGGATCTCTTTTACTGATATTTTCAAGATATGGTGCTATTTTTTTATCTAATGTTGTAATTGTAGCTGATATAACCCAGCTTTCACTTGGTAAGTTTTCACAGAATTTTTCTGGGTGACCAAATTCATCACATTGTTCAGCTAATTTTTTCCATAGATTCCAACTACCACCAAGATCTTCTGTACTTGGAATTGGCGCTGGTGTTGTTTGTGTACCATAAGTTGAACTTTCAGTGATTGAACCATTTGTTACAAACACTAAATCGTCTTCTTTTAACTCGATTGTTTGTTCTTTACCGTCTACTATTAATTCTAATTTTTCAGCTATTTTTTGATTGTTAGAACAATTCACGATGATATTATCAACTTTTGTATTGTATTGAACTGTCACACCTTGCTCAGTTAAATAGTCAACTAATGGCATCACCAGAGATTCATACTGATTGTATTTTGTGAATTTCAATGCACTAAAATCTGCTAATCCATCAATATGATGCACAAAACGCATTAAGTAGCGACGCATTTCCATTGCTGAATGCCAGTTTTCAAAGGCAAACATTGTACACCAATATTTCCAAAAATTAGAGTCAAAAAATTCTTGTGAAAAGACTTCATCAATTCTTTTATCTTGTAAGTCATCTTCTTTAGTTAAACACAATGAGATAATTTCTTTTAATCCCTTTTCAGTCAATGTAAATTTTCCATCCGTATCTGATTGAATACCTTGACTATGAATCAAGCGACATTCGGATGAGTTGGGGTCTTCTTTATTTAACCAATAAAATTCATCTAATACTGAGGCATTTTCTACCTCTAACGATGGAACTGAACGATATAAATCCCATAAACATTCAAAGTGATTTTCCATCTCACGACCACCACGTATAACAAAACCATAGTGATCTTTATCAATGCCATCAAGAGATCCACCTGGAAGTGGTAACTCTTCTAAAATCGTAATTTTATTACCTGGTAATTGAGCATCTCTGATTAAAAAAGCTGCTGCAGATAATGAGGCTAATCCTGAGCCTACTAAATAAACAGCTGAAATTTTATCTGTTCTTTCTGGTTTCTTTGGTCGAGCAAATGCTTCATAATTTCCATTACTTGTATACATTATCATAACCTCCAGTATTTGTTTCTACTCTTACTAAAGACTATTCTAACGCACACAATCTAAAAAAACATTTTATTTAACGCGTTTAAAATGACAAAAGAGACCATTTGTTCCTCAAAAGTTAAAATTCTTATAAGAATAATTTGTACGCATTATAAAAATTGACAAAAAGAACTCCAATTATCACAAATTGATAAATTGTCGTCACTTTTTCTGACGATACTATTTTACTTAAATAGGCTCCTAAAAAGCCACCAATAATACCAGCTGGAATGATATATATAAGTAAACTTAAATCAAATTGAGAAAATCCGGTACTTACTGAAATCGTGATAACCTTTGATAATTGTGAAAAAAGAATCGTAATAATAGAATATACTGTGGCATCTTTAATGGGTACTTGAAACAGCATCATCAATAGAGCCACATTTAAAGGTCCTCCCCCTATTCCTAGAAAACTAGCAATCGCTCCTAAAAATAACCCACATCCTAGAATAGAAATCGTACTGTTTAACTGGTACCCTCTCCAGTGCTTTTTACTATATGCATATGAAAAGAGTAACGTTGCAACAATCAAGACGATTTGAACCAATGAGACGATCTTTTCAGAAGGCATGATACCAACTAATTTGTCCAATCCAAGACTGCCAAATATACCACCTAAGACAGAACCAAAAGATAGCCATAATGCAAATGACCAATTTATTTTAATCCCATTTTGTGCTTGCCTGATTGTTGAGACGATCGACATACTTAAAACAGCTACAGTTGAGTAAAATGAAATACTTAATACGTCATGAAATCCTAATGTATCAAATAATGGTTTGATGATCACTCCTCCACCCATACCTGATACGGCACCTATACTATTTGCAAAAATAATAATGAAAAAATAAACCCAACCAACCATGTTTTCCCTCCTAAAAAAGACTACTTACCTCCTAGTTTATCGGGTGATAAGTAGTCTGTCTATTAATATTAAAATAAATAAGATAGAAGTGGCGAGATGTTTTTATCGTACGCAATATACAGTCGATTCATAGCACGAGAAAAGGCTGTATATAGTATTTTTTGATCTCTAATGTCATGGTAATGCTCACTTGACGCACCCCAGAGTAGCACATTATCAAATTCAAGACCTTTAGCTAAGTTAATACTTGTCACCTGCACATTCAATGACTCGTCAAACCAACGTTCAAGTAATTCTTTTTCGTCCTCTGTTTTAACAATAATGGTTAATGTTTCGCCGTTCAATTCTGTTAAAATATCCGTTACGATTGTGTTGATATCAGATAACTCGTTATACTGAATCAGCACAGGTTCGTCTCCTTGTGGTCTGATTGGCACAATTGTTGCATTTTTTGATAAAGATAATTCATTAAATGCTTTCGTAATAGCCCCTGTCGAACGATAACTCGTCAATAGTTGATAGGTCGTTAATTCTTTACCATCAGAGGTAAACAATGCTTCAATTGCTTTAAATGGTGTGTTTGTATTAAAAATAGCCTGATTCTCATCCCCCACCATAGTAAAATCACTTTTTGGAAACAACAACAGTAAGAATTGTAACTGTGCTGGAGTGTAGTCTTGTACTTCATCCACTAAGACAAATCGCATATTTGGCATAGTAAGTCGTTCTACGTAATAATGTGTAATCGTCAATATTGCAATAGCTTCATCTAACGTAATAGGAGCCATTTGTCTTTGATATGTGACACCCGAAAATCCTTTAAATAATTCATTAAATAAAATCTCCTGATTTAGCCAACGATAACGATTGATTTGCTGTGTTACTTTTTTATATTTCTTTCTTAAAAGTTGTTCAGCATAACGTGTTAAGCTTTTTTCAGAATCATCTTGGATTAAATGCCCAAAGTATTTTTCTTGTTGCTCTTCTGTTAAAGATGTGACTTGGTCATGGATTTTTTTAGTTCTAGATTGTTTGATTAAACGTTGATTCCAACTACTTAACAAGCGTTGTTTTACTCCTTGTACTCGGTCAACATGCGGACTATTGTTTGGTGTTTCATCAAATAATTGTTTGATATGTTCCTTTGAAATAATCGTTTTATCACGTAGTGTAATATCATCAAACAATTTACTACTATCAAACTCTCGATAAACATTATCTTTTATGTAATGAATAAACTGACCATCTCTTAAGTACTCTGTTTCTTTTGACACGCTCTCTTTAGAAATTCGTTTGAAATAATTTTCTTCTGACTCAATATGTCGACGCATATAACTTTGAGCAAATTGTAACAATGTCATGTTGCGTGGATTTTTTTCTCCTAATGATGGCAATACGTCTGACACATATTGAATAAACGCTTTGTTTGGAGACAGTATCAACACATCATCAGAGGTAATGTCATCTTGCATATTATATAGTAAGTACGCGATTCGTTGCATAATAGCTGATGTTTTCCCACTACCTGCCACTCCATTGACTAACATATAAGGCGTACTTGTGTCACGAATAATCACATTTTGTTCTTTTTGAATTGTCGCTGTGATGTCCCGCATTTTTTTGGTATCATCTTTTGCTAAAGCATCGAGCAATACATCATCTTGAATCGACACCATCGTATCGAAATAAGTAATCAGCTTGTCTTTTTCAATGACAAATTGACGTCGTTCTTCAATGGATGTTTCAATGGCATTTCCTCTCACGTTATATAATGAAGGGCCTATTTCATTATTATAGAATAATTCAGCTATTGGAGAGCGCCAATCATAAATCAAGTTATCATTATTAGCATCTGAAAAACCATGCATCCCAATATAAAAAGACTCTGGCTCTTCTTCATCTAAAAAATCGACTTTAATTTTTCCAAAATATGGATTTTCTAATAATCGATTAACTTTATCTAAAGTGACTTCACCATTTCTAATTTTGATATTATACTGATCAATTTCACGATTTTTCATTTCTATTTGCGAAAAACTATCTAACTTATCAGATATGCCATCTACATTTAGTTTAATGTCTTCTGTAATTTTGCTCATCATCGTTTGACCAGATTGCTTTGTTTCATTTAACCACTCACTAAGTGTTTTCTGTGTTTTCTGCAACTGATGATACGTTGATTTCAAATAATCTTCTTCTTGTTGTCGAATTTTTTCAGACAATGATGTTCATTCCTTTCAACATGGAACTGCATTATTAAAGAATAATCATATCATCATTTTTTTTCTAAGACAAGATAAGAACACTCGTTTAGCGAAATAATCTAAAAGACTGCGGTAAATACTTAAAAAGTATCCCCGCGGTTTACCCTATTTTTATTTATACATATGTAATGGATAAGTAGTAAATTCTACTTCGTTTAATTTTTCTGCTGTGATAAATCCTGCTGGTGCTTGTAATAATGATGGAGTGCGATTCACAACAGTCGCACATGTATGAGCCAAGGATACATGAAACATTGGCGTTAAATCTTAACGCATTAAAAGAACAACAAAAAAATTCAGCAACAAATCAATATCACTGAAATATTTTTAAATAATAACATGATTTACCAAAAAAATAGAGAAATTCAATCTTTTGAATACCAATCATTCCCAACTCGTTACCTATATACGTACACAATTGATGTCAATATCTATGATTTATCGAGCATGTAATATGAAAGATATCTGAGACAGTTCAGTCATGTTGAGTCTATCATCAAACAGATTGATTTACTTCAAGATACTCTTTACTCCAATAATTTTTTCGTTTTTTGTTCGGCTGATTTGAACCATTTATCAAATGTTGTGACTTTAAAATCTAGCGAATTTGTAATTGATTACTATCAGTCTTTCGTTAAAGAAAAAAAGATGTTTCATAGCCTTTAAAGACAAAGTGACTACCTCACACAGACGAATTAATGGTGACTATTTATGTGAAGTTATCAGAAAAATGTCACATACTTCAAAACTAGAGAGAAATATGTTTATTAGAATCCAAATACCAGTTAGTCAATAAAAAACCTTTTTGCATTTTAGTTCTTTTTTTAGTACGATAGCGATAATAAGTAACGTAGAAAGGGTCGAGCAACATGGTCAAACATAAAAAAATTATATTACCTAAGTATCAACAAGTGGCAATTGAAATTGCTGAACGAATTGATACGAATTACTATAAAGTTGGTGACAAAATTCATGCCAGATCAACTTTAGCTAATACTTTTAGTGTATCACCCGAAACAGCCAGAAAAGCTGTCAATATTTTAGTTGATGTTGGTATTATGGAAGTCAAACATGGCAGTGGTGTCATTGTAGCATCAAAAGAAAAAGCAACTTCTTTTTTATCACAATATAAAGATGTCCAAAATATTGAAGAAATCAAACAAGACTTACTAATGAATATTCAACAACAAAAAAAGGAATTGGATGACTTAACTGATTTAGCGAATTTACTTGTTTCTCAAACAAAAAAAATCAATCATGCCAATCCACTTCTTCCATCTGAGCTACTTTTAACAAACGAAGCAAAGTATCTCAATCAAACCATCAAAGACTTAAATATATGGCAAGAAACATCCGCAACAGTTGTCGCTATATTACATGACCAACAGCTTCTCGTATCACCTGGTCCTTACGCAAAAATAACTGCTGGTGACATTTTATATTTCATTGGAGATGAATTTTCAAAACAACGTCTCTCAAATTTTTTTTATCCATCTGAATCCTAGTTATATCAAGCCTTATTATCATTTTATTTTCAGAAAATATGATAATAAGGCTTTTTTATCTTTGACAAAGTGACCATTTCGTTATAACATAGTGTGGTCACTTCGAGTAAAAAAGAAATTATATAAAGGAGTTTTGTAATGACTAAAGTAAAGGTTGAAAATTTGACCAAAATTTTTGGTAAAAAACAACAACAACAGGTTGCTTTACAAATGGTAAAAGAAAAAAAATCCAAAACAGACATTGTCAAAGAAACTGGGGCAACTGTTGGTGTATATGATGTTAATTTCGACGTCAAAGAAGGCGAAATTTTCGTTATCATGGGGCTTTCTGGTAGTGGTAAGTCAACATTAATTCGGCTAATTAATCGAATTATTGAGCCAACTTCTGGTGATATTTATATTGACGGACAAGATATTGCCAAACTTGATAAAGATGAATTAAGAGAAGTAAGACGTCATAAAATGAGTATGGTATTCCAAAATTTCGGCTTATTTCCACATCGTACAATTTTAGAAAATACAGAATATGGTTTAGAAGTTCGTGGTGTTGAAAAAGAAGAACGACAACAACGTGCCGAAAAAGCATTAGAAAATTCTGGTTTACTTACTTTTAAAGATCAATACCCTGATCAATTATCAGGTGGGATGCAACAACGTGTAGGATTAGCACGTGCCTTAGCAAATGATCCAGAAATCTTATTAATGGACGAAGCCTTTTCAGCTCTTGATCCATTAATTCGTCGTGAAATGCAAGATGAGTTAATTGAATTGCAAGATAAAGTGAAAAAAACCATCATCTTTATCACCCATGATTTAAATGAAGCTTTAAGAATTGGTGATAGAATTGCTTTAATGAAAGATGGTCAAATTATGCAAATTGGTACTGGTGAAGAAATCCTAACAAATCCAGCCAATGATTACGTCCGTGAATTCGTTGAAGATGTTGACCGTTCAAAAGTCTTAACGGCACAAAATATCATGGTGCCTGCAATAACAACTAATCTTGATATTGATGGACCAAACGTTGCCCTACAACGTATGAGAAGTGAAGAAGTTAGTATGTTAGTTGCTATAAATAAAAAACGTGAATTACTAGGTACTATTACAGCAGATGCTGCTGCAGAAGCTAGAAAAAACAAACAAACACTACATGATGTCTTAGATAAAAATATTATTACAGTGGAAAAAGATATGCTAATTAGTGATATTTTCCCTCTCATCTATGATTCTCCAACACCACTAGCTGTTGTTGACAATGAAGATAACGATCGCTTGTTAGGTGTTGTGATTCGAGGAAGCGTGATTGAAGCACTAGCTGAAACAACTGATGAAAATGAGGTGATGGATAATGAATAGTATACTAATGAATGCTTTACCAGTTGCAGACTGGGTAGAAAATATCACAGATTGGTTTACAAATACCTTTTCAGGATTATTTGCTTTGATTGAAACTTTAGGGAAACAAATAATGGGGGGCATGACAAATTTATTAATGGCCATTCCACCACTGATTTTTATTATTTTAATGACTGCTCTAGCTTTCTATATTTCAGATAAGAAAAAAGGGCTAACTGTTTTTACAGTCCTTGGTCTATTGTTTATTTTAAACCAAGGTCTCTGGGCTGATTTAATGAATACAGTGACACTAGTTTTAATTTCAAGTGTTCTCTCTATTATTATTGGTGTGCCGCTTGGAATTTTAATGGCTAAAAGTGATAAAGCTCAAGCTATTTTAACTCCTATCTTAGATTTTATGCAGACAATGCCTGGTTTTGTTTACTTAATTCCAGCTGTTGCATTCTTTGGTATTGGGATGGTTCCAGGGGTTTTTGCGTCCGTTATTTTCGCATTACCACCTACTGTTCGTTTTACCAATTTAGGAATTCGCCAAGTCCCAGAAGAATTAGTTGAAGCGGCCGATTCATTTGGTAGTACAGGAAAGCAAAAATTATTTAAATTGGAATTACCTTTAGCAAAAAGTACTATCTTAGCTGGTATTAACCAAACAACAATGCTTGCCCTATCAATGGTAGTTATTGCATCAATGATTGGTGCTCCTGGTTTAGGTCGAGGTGTATTATCAGCCCTACAACGTGCACAAGTTGGTAATGGGTTTGTTAATGGATTAGCTTTAGTTATTTTAGCGATTATCATTGATCGATTCACACAGTATGTCAATAAACCACGTGCTAAAAAAACAAAAGCTACAAATCCTAAGCAGAAAAAAGTAACAATTATTGCAGCTGTTGCAGTTTTAGTTGCTGCCATTGGGTCATCTATGTTCCTAGCTTCAAATAAATCAAGTGATAAAAAAATTAACTTGGCTTATGTTGAATGGGATTCAGAAGTTGCTTCAACACATGTCTTAGCCGAAGTATTAAAACGTCAAGGGTTTGATGTTGAAACAACACCACTAGATAATGCTATTATGTGGGAATCTGTTGCAACAGGAAAAGCTGATGCTAGTGTGTCTGCTTGGTTGCCAAGTACTCACAAAGCTCAAGCTGATCAATATAAAGACAAAATTGATATTCTTGGTCCAAACTTAGAAGGAGCAAAAGTTGGTTTAGTTGTTCCTAGTTATATGGATGTTTCTTCTATTGAAGATTTATCAAACCAAGCTAATAAAACTATTACGGGTATTGAACCTGGCGCTGGAGTCGTAACAGCTGCTAATAATACAATTAAAGCTTATCCAAACTTAAATGATTGGAAAGTTGAAACATCTTCTTCTGGAGCAATGGTTGTTGCTCTTGATAAAGCGATAAAAAATAAAGAACCAATTATTATTACAGGTTGGACTCCTCATTGGATGTTTAGTAAATATGATTTAAAATATTTAGAAGATCCTAAAGAAGCGATGGGCGCTCCTGAACAAATTAACACATTTACTCGTTTAGGGTTGAAAGATGATTCGCCAGAAGCTTATAAAATCCTAAAAAACTTCAACTGGACAACCGAAGATATGGGAACAGTCATGTTAGCTATTAATGAAGGAGAAAGTCCTGAAGTAGCTGCAAAAGAATGGGTCGACAACAACCAAGATAAAGTTGAAAGTTGGTTAAAATAGAACCAAAAAAAGAAACTCGTAAATTTACGAGTTTCTTTTTTATTTGTCTTCTTCTAAAATAGATTTTTGAGAAAATCTTGCAGTTAAAAAACTACCTAATAATATCACTATGATACTTCCTATCATGACAGGCTCTGATTCAAACCATTTTTGTGTCTGTGGCAATCTACTTATTGTAGTAAAAAAAGTAATTCCCCAACCAAAGACTAGGTAACTATAATAGGGTTTATTTTTTCTTCTGATAATAACATACGAAACAACTATCATTGCAATAACTATAACAAAAATTGACAGGTATAAAGGAAGCGGAATAGATAAAAACCTATTTCCTATCATAACCGAACCAATGTAGCCCACTGTTAACAATCCGCCAATAACGAAAGCACCTATATATTCTAGAATTTTTGATTGCTTACTGACTTTAAACGTCATTTTTTCTAAATATTTAAACACACTAAATACTAACAACATGCTAAGTACTCCATTTAATAAAATGGTCAAAATATTTATTGAAGGATTTCTTTGTGTGAGTGTACTAAATAAAGAAAATCCTGAGCTAATTCCAAACACCATATAAAATATGGATAATTTTTTTCTTAAAGGAACTTGTGGCATCTCTTTGAACAACTCATCTAAATAACTTTTCGGTTCTTTACCGAAATAATCTTCAGCTGAAATACCTGATTCTTGTGCATCAAGTAAATCATATAAGATATTTAATAATGCCGTTTCAATAATCTCATCATCGCCAAACAATCCTTTAAATCGTGTATATAGTAATATTTTCTCATAATATTTTTTATTCTCTGGTGTTAATTTATCTCTTAACTCATTATTTTTTTCAATCATTTCCTCTATCATTACCTTATCCCCTTTTTAATATGACATTCACAATGTCACTGAGTTTTTCCCATTGATCATCAAACTCTTCCAAACGGTCTATTCCCTCTTCTGTGAGCGAGTAATACTTACGATTTGGGCCATCTGGCGAGGCTCTTAGTTCACCAGAAATCATATGTTGCTTTTCCAATTTTTGTAATAAAGGATACACTGTCCCCGCACTTAAATCGGCGAACCCAAACTGAATTAATTTTTGAACTAATTCATAACCATATGTTGTCTCATCTTTTAAGATAGATAGTACACACCCTTCAAGAATCCCTTTTAATAATTGAGTTTGTTTCATGTTCTCCTCCACTACTATGTCATACCAACTACTGAATACAATATATCACAATACAACTACTATGTAAAACATAATAGCGTGCAAAAAAAAACTGACCCCATAATCGGAATCAGTTTTTTTAGTTATTGACGAATTAAATAATCAAACGCACCTAAAGCAGCTGTTGCACCACTTCCCATAGAGATAATAATTTGTTTGTACGCACTATTTGTACAATCTCCTGCAGCAAAAATGCCTGGAACATTAGTCATACCATGGCTATCAACTAAGATTTCACCACGATCTGTTGTATCAATTGTGTCTGGCAACCATTCTGTATTGGGTACTAACCCAATCAAAATGAACACACCACTGACATTTAATTCATGTTGGTCTTTCGTATTAACATCTTCATAAACTAATTTTTCAACACTATCACTACCCTCAATTGATTTAGTTGCCGCATTCGTTATTACCGTAACATTGGATAATGAATATAACTTATCTTGTAACACTTTATCGGCTTTTAATTCAGGTAAAAATTCTAGTACATAAACATGTTTTCCCATACCAGCTAAATCAATAGCAGCCTCAATACCAGAATTTCCTCCACCAATAACTGCAATGTCTTTTCCAGCAAAAAGCGGTCCATCACAATGAGGGCAATAGGCAATCCCTTTATTTTTAAATTCTTTTTCACCAGGTACGTTGATGTTTCGCCATCTAGCACCAGTTGAGATAACCAATGATTTTGTTTTTATCACTGCGCCACTTTTCAGAGACACTTCGACAAACTCATTTTTTTGAATATCAGTTGCTCGTTGATTTTTCATAATATCAACATTGTATTGGTTCACATGCTCTTCTATCTGATTCATCAGCTGCGGACCTTCTATATAAGGAGTTCCGATGACATTTTCAATGCCTAGCGTATCCATCACTTGTCCACCAAATGTATCAACTACCATTCCAGTACGGATTCCTTTTCTTGCGGCATAAATGGCGGCAGCTCCACCAGCAGGTCCTCCACCAATCACAAGCACATCATATGGATTTTCTTGATCGATATCACTGATATCAACACTACCAAGAATTTTTTCTAAAATAGTACTTAATTCCATACGTCCACTTGAGAATTCTTCACCATTTAGAAAAACGGTAGGCACAGCCATGACTTTTTTTTCATCAACTTCGTCTTGATACATACCGCCTTCAATCATCGTGTGAGAAATGTTTGGATTAACAATACTCATGATATTTAGTGCTTGAACGACATCTGGACAATTATGGCAAGTTAGGCTCACAAACGTTTCAAATGATAATGGTTGATCTATTTTTTTGATGGTTTTAATGACAGATTCTTCTACTTTAGGTGCTCGCCCACTAACTTGTAATAAAGCCAATATAAAAGAAGGAAATTCATGTCCTAAAGGTAGTCCTGCAAACGTCACACCACTTGTTTGACCGGGTTGGTTGACTTCAAAACTTGGTGTTCTGTTCAGACTACTCTCTACAAGAGTTAGACGTGACGATAATTCACAAACACTAGTCAAAAATTCTCGTACTTTATTAGATGGCTCACTCTCATCTAAACTAGCTTTAAACTCAATATCTGATTCAAGTAATTCTAAATACTGTTTTAATTGTGCTTTTGTTTCATTATCTAACATGTTTTTCTCCTTATATTTTTCCAACTAAATCAAAACTTGGTTTTAATGTTTCACCATTTTCTTTCCATTTAGCAGGACAAACTTCCCCTGGATTTTCACGTACATATTGTGCTGCACGAATTTTATCAACTAAAACACTTGCTTCACGTCCAATACCATCAGCATTGATTTCAATGGTTTGAACCACACCATCAGGATCAATAATAAATGTACCACGTTGTGCGGCCCCTGCTGCTTCATCTAGTACATCAAATTGACGTGAAATAACATGTGAGGGGTCTCCTATCATAATATATTCAATTTTACCAATCGCATCAGATGTATCATGCCATGCTTTGTGCGTAAAGTGTGTGTCTGTTGAACAAGAATAAACCTCTACCCCTAAACTTTTTAACGTTGCGTATTGGTCTTGTAAATCTTCAAGTTCTGTAGGACAAACAAATGTGAAATCAGCTGGATAAAAACACAGAATACTCCATTGTCCTTTAAAATCCTCATTAGAAACAGAAACAAATTCTCCTTTATGGTAAGCTTGTGCTTTAAACTCTTCAACTTCTTTTCCAATTAATGACATAATCATAACCCTCCATTTAATTTTTGATTCTAGATTAACTAAAATCTTATTTATAATGATTATAATCTAAGGGTATATACAAGTCAAATATAACCTAAAATAACTGACTTTAAATATAAAATAATATATATAACACATAAAACATAATTATAGTTAATCTAATTAGGCTTTACTATCCAAGTGACAATTGCCTTTTTTTTCGTTAAAATGACTATTATAATAGTAATTTTTATAACTATATGATAAAGAGGTGCTAACAAGTGTTTTCTACTGTCACACTCGCATTGGATGGTATCATCACAGATACAACACATATGCACTATGAAAGCTTTTTATACGATTTTAATTTTTTTAATATTTTTTTGCCAGATAATCTATCTTATGAGGAACAAATTATTTTTAGAAAAAATGATTGGTTACACTCTCTTTTATCTTTAAATACAGACCAAAAAGAGGACATTATTAAAAAGAAAAATGACTATTACTCAACTTATTTAACTAAACTTAATTTTGAAGACCTTTATCCAGGAATTGACAATTTGTTTAGTGAGATGGAACATTTATCGATTAAAATAAATTGTTATTCAGACAATCCTCTTGCAAAAAACGTTTTAAAACAATTGGGTTTAAATTATGAAACCAACATTCTTACTTTAGATGATTTAAGCAATCAATCTAGTGATATCATGATAGTCGATCATAAAACTGAGTTAAACCATAACCCTTCTCTGCTACTTTTTTTAACACAAGATTACTCTAATAACAAAAGAGTACACTGTATTCAAAATACAGAAGAGATTACAATGGCTTATTTAAAAAAAATTTGGGAGGAACAACGATGAATTATACTATTAAACATGATAAAGCGACGAATATTCATTATGTCACAGTATCCGTAAAAGATCATACTGTAACGTTTGTTGACTTTGGAGCTCGAATTCAAGAATGGATTATTCCTGATAAACAAGGGAAAAAAGAAAATATCCTACTTTCTCCAGATACACCACAAGAAATACTAACTGACACAGCTCAATTTGGAGCACTTGTAGGACCTGTTGCCGGACGAATCAAAAATGGTATATGGAACCATAAACAGTTTGAAAAAAATAATGGAAATCATCATTTACACGGTGGGAGTAATGGTTGGTGGCATCAATTTTGGTTGTTTGATGTTGAAGTAGTAGAAGAGTCAATCACTGTTCATTTTATGTTAAAGGATACCTTAACTGACTATCCTGGACCAATTTATGTCAAAAATTCTTACAAAGTAACAAGTGATTCGATTGAAATGACAACAAGTGTTCATTCAGATAGTCATACTATTATTAATCCAACAAATCATATTTACTTTAATTTAAACGGTCAAGCAAAAAAAGATATTACAAACCATATGCTACAAATCCACTCAGATAAATACTTAGAAACTGACCATGAAAGTATCCCGACGGGAAAACTACTAGAGGTTGATAACAGTGGTTATGATTTTAGAAAACCACGCTTGTTAAGTCACGCTTTGAAAGAACTCTCACATGGTCTTGATGATGCCTTTTTATTACAAGATAATCAACCACAAATTATATTAAGTGAACCAAGTAACGGAAGAAACATTAGCATCTCCTCTGATCGTCAAGCAGTTGTTATTTTTTCCACAACAGGTTTTGAAATGAATCAATCTGTTTCTGGCAAAAAAATGTGTTCTGAATTAGGGATTGCCATTGAAACACAGGAGCTTCCAGATATCGTTAATCACCCAAACTTAGGAAACATTGATTTAGAAAAGCAACAAATTAAAACATGGAAAACAACATACGCGTTTTCTGTTATATAAAAAAACCACTTTATGTGGTTTTTTTATATAGTGTTTAGATAATTTGTCGCAGCGCCAATTAAATTGGCGTCATTTCTAAATTGACAAGCTGCTATTTGCGGCATAATATTTGGTAAATGAACACTTGCTAGCTTATGATACAACCGTTTTTCAAGTTCATCAATCATTTCTTTACGTTCTGAAATACCACCGCCTATAATAATCATTTCTGGATCAATTGCAACCTGTAAATCATAAAGTATTTGTGCAATATTTTCATACATAGTGTCTAATAATGCTAAGACTAATGAGTCTTTCTTCTTTGCTAATTCAAATAATTGTTTTCCATCCACTTTTTCACCAGTTTTTTTATAGTAAGCTTCTGCTACTCGGACTATTGTGCCTGTTTCACTTAATATCTGATTAGTATGATTTTTCATCAATCCGAATTCTCCACCAAATAAATGGGTTCCTTTATACAACGAGCCATTGATAAATATAGCTCCACCTACGCCTGTTCCCAAAACAACAAATAAAGCATTCTCTATATTTTTTCCTACACCTAAACTCATTTCTGCGATGCCTGCACAATTTGCATCGTTTTCAATTCTAACAGGTAGACGAAATGCCTTCTCAAAAATATCAAAAATAGAACAATTATGTAGGTATTTCACTGCACTAATCCCTTCAATCTTTCTTGTACTGGCATTGACAGCACCGGGTGCACTAATAGCAATTCCTTCTATATCAACAGGATAGTGATTTATTACTTTTTTCATATCCATTACTAAATCATCCAATGTTTTAGATGTTATAAATTTAGATTGGTAAGATAATTGATTATTTTCCCATAATCCACATTTTACAGCAGTGCCTCCTATATCAAATACAGCTAAATTTGTCATGTCATCACCTCAAAATCCATTACTTTTTGATAATTCTTTAAACCATAACCCACTTTTCTTCAATGAACGTTTATAATAATTTTCTAAATCAATACGATAAAAACCATAACGATTTTTATAACCATTTAGCCATGACCAACAATCTACAAATGTCCATGTATGGTAACCAAAACAATTGCTACCTTCTTCAATTCCTCGATGTAGGTATTCTAAATGCTCTTTCATAAACTCAATTCGATAATCATCTATTATCATACCAGATTCATCCATGAAACGCTCTTCATCTGCGACTCCCATTCCATTTTCTGATACATACCACGGAATATTACCATAATCGTTTTTCATCATTATAGCCACATCATACATCGCTTCTGGATAAATTTCCCATCCACGATAAGGGTTAACCCTCTTATCAGGCCAATCGTATGGCTCATAAAAATCCGTTGGGAAAATCGCTGGGTGTCGAATTTCTCTAGGGGCTTGAACCCTCATTGGTTGATAATAATTTATCCCGATAAAATCAACAAGGTTAAGAGAAATCATTTTTTTATCATCTGATAAACTATCAGGAGTTAAATCATTTTCTAATAATAAGTCACTTAATTCAGCCGGAATAGTTCCTAATACACATGGATCTAAAAAACTTTTTATTATTAATAAATCTGCTTTTCTTTTTGCTTCTTGATCTTGTTTTCTATCACTTTTAGCATATGTAGGGGTCACGTTTAATATAATACCAATTCTGCCATCATTTCGATTATCTCGAAATGCTTTAACTGCATAAACATGTGCCATCAGTGTATGAAAGCCAACCTGAATCGCTTTTTTAAAATCAACAATAGCTGGGTAGTGATAACCATATAAATACCCACATTCAATATGAACGAGTGGTTCATTGAATGTTACCCAATCACTCACCAAGTCACCAAATAACTCAAAAGCTGTTTTAGCATAAAAATGAAATGCTTCGACTGATTCCCTTGTCTCCCAACCCCCTTTTTCCATTAGCCACCAAGGCATATCAAAATGAAACAAATTAACGATTGGATGAATCCCTTCATCTAACATCGTTTGAAAGTAATCTCGATAAAACTCCACAGCTTCTTGATTAATCTTTTTCCCATCCGGTAACAATCTTGCCCATGATATAGAGGTACGATAAGAATTTAATCCAATCTCTTTCATTCGTTTAATATCATTAATGTATTCCTCATACACATTAGACGTGTTTTCTGGTCCCTCATTTGCATGAAATTTCTCAGGATTTAACTCAAACCATTTATCCCACGTTGTCGCACTTTTTCCATTACCTAATGAATGCCCTTCTGTTTGAGGTGCTGATGCTGCTGACCCCCATAAAAAATTAGCTGGAAATGTTAACATGATACCCACTCCTTATCTCATTATCTTTACTATCCATTATAAAATAAGATATATCTTTTATAAAGAAAAACATCAAAAAAAATATTTGGTATATCATATAACATTGTGAATTTTTTATAAAAAAAGAGAATAGACATCTTTTTTGATACCTGTTCATTCATGTTACATAACTAACTCTATATAACACAAAACACTTGATATTTAATGAGCATAAATTTTATTAATACCCCTTTTTATACTTTGTCATTCACAAGCATAATGTTATACATTGATTTTACTTTCTGTTATATTTTGAACATATCACATATCGATATATTTGTGATAAAAAATACATGTAAGGGTGGATACAATGAAAGTTGTTGTTATAGGATGTACTCATGCAGGGACATCTGCGGTAAAAAGTATTTTAAAAGAATCACCAGAAGCTGAAGTGATTGTCTATGAAAGAAACGATAATGTGTCGTTCCTATCATGTGGAATCGCGCTCTACGTTGGTGGCGTTGTCAAAAACGCGCAAGACTTATTCTACTCAAATCCTGAGGAGCTAGCTTCTCTAGGTGCTACAGTAAACATGGAGCATAATGTGACATCCATCGATACTGAACTTAAACAAGTGACAGCTGTCAACTTGAAAACAAATGAAACAAGCATTACGTCATATGATAAATTAGTGATGACAACAGGATCATGGCCTATTGTTCCTCCTATTCCAGGAATTGAAGCCAATAACATTTTATTATGTAAAAATTATAATCAAGCAAATAAAATCATCGACTCTGCTAAAGATGCCAAAAGAATCGTTGTGGTTGGTGGTGGATATATTGGGATTGAGTTAGTTGAAGCGTTTGTCGAGTCAGGTAAAAACGTAACCTTAATCGATGGTCTTGACCGTATATTAAATAAATATTTAGACAAACCATTTACAGATAAACTAGAACAAGAGTTATTGAACCAAGGAGTCACACTAGCTTTAGGAGAAAATGTGGCACACTTTGAATCCGATGAGCACTCTAATGTGAAAAAAGTACATACGGCTTCTAAATCATTTGAAGCTGACATGGTGATTCTGTGTGTTGGATTTAAACCTTCGACAGAATTATTAGGTGACAAAGTGGATAAATTACCTAATGGTGCGATTAAAGTGAATGAGTATATGCAAACAAGTCAACCTGATATTTTTGCTGCAGGCGATAGTGCAATTGTTCACTATAACCCAACACAATCAGATAACTATATTCCTTTAGCAACAAACGCCGTTAGACAAGGCTTATTAGTTGGAAAAAATATTAAAAAACCAACTCTAGCTTATCGTGGGACTCAAGGAACGTCTGGATTATACTTATTTGGTTGGAAAATAGGATCAACCGGTTTAACCATAGAAAATGCATTAGCTCAAGGAATTAATGCTGATATGGCATATTTAGAAGATAACTACCGTCCAGAATTTATGCCTACAACGGAAAAAGTTATGATGCAATTGGTTTTTGACAAGGATACAAAACGCATATTAGGCGGTCAATTAATGTCGAAATATGATATCACTCAGTCAGCAAATACATTGTCTTTAGCCATTCAAAATAAAATGACTGTTGAAGATTTAGCTCTATCCGACTTCTTCTTCCAACCTCATTTTGATCGTCCGTGGAACTATTTAAATTTATTAGCACAAGCAGCAATGGATTAAATCTTCTACTATTATATATCAAATAAAACTAACCCTTAAGTCATCTCGTATGAGTTAAGGGTTAGTTTTTACACTTCTTCAGAAAAAGAAATACGATCGTGAACTTTCATAAAGTTAGGTCTAGAAAAATGTAGTCCATCATATACAGCTATTTTTTCACTTGCCTCTAACATTAAAATTGAAATTTCTCTTGTAAAGTTTTCTAATTCTTCGATGTCAAATGGTGTATAAGATAGTAGAAACTCTTTTTCTAAATGTGATAAATGAGATTTATCTCCTTCATACTGTCTCCAATCATCTGATTCATTCGGTTTTGCTCCTTTTGATAAATACCACATTGAAACTAAATGTTGTTTAATTGATAATATGATTGATTCAATATGATTTCTTTCATTTCGTCTCCATGCACGATATAAATTAAAATAATCAGCATAATATTGATTTAAGACAACATCAAATACTTCTTGTGTCACAACATAATTCATTGATTGAGATAAACGATGTAAATCAGTTAACGTGCCATCATCTTTTATAATTTCAATGTATTTATATTCAATACTTGGCTCTAACATTTCTAAAGTATAAACCATTAAATCTAACTTGATAAATGTTGCATAATGAATAATCGAATGATTATAATCAAATAATTCAACAAATAAAAAATCACCAATCGCACTAATAATCTCACGTTGTTTTTCTTCTAGTAATATTCCAGGTTTTAAAATAATTCGGGCATTAATATCTGAATAATAATCTTCTGTTTTATCTCCTATTGACCCACTGTAGTAAGCACCAATAATATCACTGTCTTCTTTTACTAATCTAGCAAATCTATTTTGTAATTTATCACGTTCTACTGGTAAATTAGAATCCACTAACATAATAAACAATCCTCCTTAAATATCTATTACTTACAGTATATTCAAAAAAAACCGGTTTTACAAAAGATTTTGTAGAAAAAAAAAATTTTTTCCTATTTTTTTATTTTTTCGACGGTTTTTTAAAAAGTCAGTAATGTAACATCTTTTTTTTCATTAGTAATATATGTAATATAATTCTTTTTATTAATTAATCTAATAATAAAATATATTTCATAAACTACACACATATATTATGCTTATAAATATGATTATCTTTATTTTATAAAACTTTTAATAACCAATTAGTTAAATACATCTGTTGAACTCATGACTAATTTATTTAACTAATAACGAACATCAAAATATTTCTATGTATCAACTTTTGTAATATTTCGCTTTATTTTGTTACCAAATTAAACACATTCTTTCACCTAAGAAATATTATTCGATGGTAAAGTATATCTTGTCGTTGGATAACAACAAAATAAAAACAAACATTTAAAGGAGATTTTTAATTTTATGAAATCACTAAAAACAATTATATTTGGTAGTACCTTTGCTTTAGGCTTATTATTCAGTACAACAGTACTCGCAGATTCTGTATACACAGTAAAACCGGGAGACACACTTTCATCAATTTCGACTGAATTCTTTGGTTCAAACAATAATATTGACCAAATTGCTAAAGATAATAATATCAGTAACATTAACTTGATTCACCCAGGTCAAGAGTTAACAATTAAAACAGATGGGAAAGCAACAGTTGCTCCTGCTGAAACAACTAAAGAAACAAGCCAACCAGCACAAGAACAACAAGAAGTTCAACAAGAGGTTCAACAACAAGCATCTACATCTACTTCTGCTACAACATCTAGCGCAAAAGAATGGATCGCTCAAAAAGAATCTGGTGGAGACTATAACGCAACAAATGGTTACCATATTGGACGATATCAATTAGACCCAAGTTACTTAAACGGTGACTACTCTCCAGCAAATCAAGAAAAAGTAGCAGATGAATATGTTGCTGGCCGTTATGGCTCATGGGAAAATGCTCAAGCATTTTGGATGAACAATGGTTGGTACTAAGAAATAGCCTCTAGCATCATACTAAAATAAAGAGTAAAAAAGCAGGAACGCAAAGTTATTGTAACTTTGCGTTCCTGCTTTTTATTTTTGCTTAGGTTTAAATCGTTTTAAACGTAGAGCATTTAATAATACGGATACAGAACTAAAACTCATGGCTGCTCCAGCAATCATCGGATTAAGTAATGGACCACCAAAAATATATAAAATTCCCATAGCTACTGGAATACCTAATATATTATAGCCAAATGCCCAAAATAGATTTTCTTTAATATTTCTCATGGTTGCATCAGATAATTCTATCGCTGTTACAACAGTTTTTAAATCTTCATTCATTAAAACAATATCTGCTGATTCAATGGCAACGTCCGTTCCATTACCAATGGCTAACCCTATATCAGCTTGTGCTAAAGCAGGTGCATCATTAATACCATCACCTACCATTCCAACTTGTTTTCCTTTTTTTTGTAGATTTTCAACTTGTTGTGCTTTATCTTCAGGTAATACTTCACTAATGACTGTATCAATCCCCACTTGTTTTGCTATCGCATGAGCTGTCAATTCATTATCCCCTGTTAGCATGACGACTTGTTTTCCCAAATGTTTTAATGTACTCACAGCCTTAATGCTGCTTTCTTTTATTGGATCCGCTACAGCAATAATCCCAATAATATGTTGCTCACTCGCTACATACATAGGGGTCTTGCCTTGTGTCGCTAACTCATGAACAATATCTTGTTTTTCGTCTAATGAAATGGATTGTGCTAACATCAGTCGTTTGTTTCCAATATAATAAATCTGATTATTAACACTTACCTTTATTCCCTTACCTGGTACTGCTGAAAAATCATCAATTTTTATAAACTCTAAATGTTGTTCTTTGGCTTTTTCAACAATTGCTACTCCCAAAGGATGCTCTGAATGAGTTTCTGCTGAAGCTGCAAGTATTAGTAATTCCTCTTGACTCAATTGATTAAATACTAACACATCTGTCACAATTGGTTTCCCTTGCGTGATGGTTCCTGTCTTATCAAACACAATCGTATCAAGCTTATGGGCTATTTCTAATGCCTCACCACTTTTAATGAGGATACCATTTTCAGCTCCCTTACCTGTTCCTACCATTATAGCTGTTGGCGTTGCTAAACCAAGTGCACATGGACACGCAATAACTAAAACGGAAATCATAATGGTTAAAGCAAATACCCAGGATTCTTGTCCTAAAAAATACCACAACAAACCTGAAATAATAGCTAGTCCAATGACAATCGGAACAAAGACGCCTGAAACTTTATCAGCTAACTGTGCGATAGGCGCTTTAGATCCTTGTGCTTCTTCAACCAGTTTAATTATCTGCGATAATGTTGTATCTTTTCCTACTTTGGTTGCCTTAAATTTAAAACTTCCCGTCTTATTTATACTAGCACTCACCACATTGTCCCCAGATTTTTTTTCTACAGGGATACTTTCTCCAGTAATCATTGATTCATCAACTGAACTGTTACCAGAAATAATCACTCCATCGACTGGGATTTTTTCACCAGGTCTAACCATTACGATATCATCTAAGACAACTTCTTCAACTGGTATGGTTTGCTCTACCTCATTACGAATGACGGATGCCGTTTTTGGTGCAAGGTTAATTAAGGTTTTAATCGCTTCTGATGTTTTTCCTTTTGATACTGCTTCAAAATATTTTCCTAATGTAATCAATGTTAAAATAGTCGCAGCTGATTCATAATAAAGATTCATAGCAAAACTTATGTCTCCCATAAACACTTGAATGGTTCCATATAAACTATAAATTGTTGCCGCACTCGTTCCTAATGCCACTAACGAATCCATATTAGGATGTCTTTTGACAAGTGATTTAAATCCGACTGTAAAAAATGGCCATCCTATTGCTATCACTGGGATAGTCAATATAAATTGAATAAGAGCAAAAAGTTGTGGAGAATGCACTGGATTAATGACTGAGGGCAAAGGTAAGCCTATCATATGCCCCATTGATAGATACAATAACGGAATCGTAAAAATAGCGGAAGAAACAAATCGATTCCACATAACTTCGATATGTTTTTCTTTATTCTCTTCCTTCGTCATTTTTTCTTCGGTATTTATCTGTTTGTCAATCGCTTTATATCCAGCAGCCTCTACTGATTGAATAATAGCTGATTTCGTCAAAACATCGGGATTATATGATACACTCATCTCTTCTGTCGCCAAATTAACAGATACTTCTTTAACACCATCTAATTTCCCGACAACTTTTTCAATTGTACTAGAACAGGAGGCGCAACTCATTCCTTCTACATCAAATTGATTTGTGATAAGTTGTTCTCTAACCTCATATCCAGCATCTCTCACCGCTTTTGCAATATCTGCTTCAGTCAATTTAGTTGTATCATACGTCACATCTAATTTTTCTGTCGCTAAATTAACACTTGCTTTTTCAACCCCACTTAACTTTGATACAACCTTTTCAACCGTACTAGAACAAGAAGCACAACTCATTCCTTCTACTGGTAAAATCACTCTTTTTTCCATATTTCCACCTCACTTATGACAATTACATTGACCGATAGCACAGTTACAATCAACTGTTTTCGGAGCTTTTACCTTTTTTTCTTTTAATAAATAGATTAACTGATCGATATCATTTTGAGAAAATTCTTCTTTTTCAATCACTTGATACAAAGCTTGTCCCTTCTTTTTTTGACAAATTTTATTTAAGTCATCTAATAATATATAATTTACAGCAAATTCTTCATCCACAAGTGCTTGATAGATAAACTGTTTTCCTTGCTTTTCAGTTGATAAAAAATGCTTATCAACTAATCTAGCGAGTAACGTCTTAACTGTTGACATGCTCCAATCCATTTTATCACCCAGTATTTCCAACACTTGCCGACTTGTTACAATATCATTTGCCCAAATAACTTTCATTATCTCCCACTCTGCTTGCGTAATAGAAAAAGACTTCTTTTTTTGAATCATTCAGTCACACCTCTTCATTCATTGATAAATTTACTATAACTTAATCGTCTACATTTGTCAACGATAGAGTTTAAAAAAAGAATAGCTCGCGATTAGCTACTCTTTTAATTGTTTATTCTCATAGTTTGAAGACAGAATATCTAAATTTATTTTAACAATAACAGTGGTTCCTTCTTCTAATTCACTTACTAATTTAACCCGTCCACCAAGTATTTCGGCATAATGTTTAACAAGTGACAAACCTAACCCAGAGCCTCCATTATTTCTCTGTCTTGAATGACTCACACGATAAAACCTTTCAAATATCCATTTTTGATCTTCTTCAGAAATACCAATACCAGTGTCTTCAACTTTTAACGTTAATTCATTATTTTGTTGTGTTAAATAAACAAATATTTTGCCATGCTCTTCAGAGTATTCAATAGCATTTTCTAACAAATTTTTAACAATAATTTGAAATGAATCATTAGGAATAACTAAATCTTCTCCTACTGCACTTTCAAAAATAACAGATATATCTTTGTCAAAAGCTTTATATCGATAACGATCAATTTCATCCTCTATAACTAACTTAGGATGGACAACAAAAGAATCCATCATATAAATATCTTTTTCCGTTTTTAGTAACATTAAGATTGTTTGAATTAAACTCATCAACCGTTGTGCTTCACGTTCAATAATCGTTAAAAATTCTTTACTAGCTTCTGGATCGTCTTTTGCTCCTGCTAATAAAGTTTCAGAAAAACCAATAATGGATGTCGTTGGTGTTTTTAACTCATGTGATATATTACTAATAAAATCCTCATGTACTCTCTCAATCTGTCGGACTTCCGTAACATCATAAATAATCCCAACATATTCATGATTGTCTATTGATAATTGTCGAATAACAATTTTTAAATCTTGCGTTCTTGGTTTTTCTATACGAATTTCCCCTTGAACTGCTTCTTTTGTCTTAACAGCCTGGTTAATTAATTCAGTCAATCTAGGCTCTGTAAACCATTCATCATATGGAGAAATCGTCCATGTTTTCTGGAACATTTCTTCTATTGTTTGATTGGCTAATGTTATCTCCAATCGATCATTCAAAATAAAAATACCGATATCTAAGTTCTCAAATAAAAAATGCAATGTCTCTTCATTTTTTAACTGCTTATAATACAGTAAATTTGTTTCTTCCATTAACTCATACACCGTTTGATAGAGTTCATGCCATTCCTTAGGGGCATCTATAACCTTTTGTTTTTTCTCAGGATTTTGAATTGCTTGTCTTAAAATTGGTAGCATAAATTGAATTGGTTTTTTTGACTGACGATGGATGTAATATCCCATAATGAGGATTGCGACAAATAATAACACCATGATTGTAATCACAATTCGCTGAAAGTTCTCAACATATTGTGAAATGCCTTGATACGTTTCTGATAGACGAATAACCCCTATTAACTGATTATCTTGGTACACTGATTTTGCAACATAGATTAGCTTTTCATCAACTGTATTACTTTCTCTAATAGCCACTCCTTCTGATCGACCTTCTTGCAACACTTCTTTAATTTCAGGACGATTTTTTCTTGATTCTTTAACTAAATTATTACTAGATGAATCATATAAGATATCCCCAGATTTATCTAATATAGTTAAACGTTCATGTTTTCCTACACTTTTATCAAGTTTTTCCTTATCTAAAATAAATTCTTTATCTTGCAAAATAAATGGAACCAATCTATCAATTTCTTCAGATAATTGTTTTGTTTGTTGATTGATAACATCTTTTTTAAAAAAATAGGTGGTATAATAACCACCTATGAGCACAAATATTATTATTATTAAAATAACCCAAGCTGGATTCACTATTTTTTGTAACTGTTTCATGCATATGGCTCCTGAAATTTATAACCAAATCCTCTGACTGTTTTTATATATCCAGGATTTTTGGCATCGTCTTCTATTTTTTCTCTTAAATGACTAACATGAATATCAACTGTTCGAGATAAATGATACATATCGTCTTTCCAAATTGATAACATTAATTCATCACGTCCGATGATACGATTTTGTCGTTCCATAAAATAAATAAGTAGTTCAAACTCTTTTTTCGTCAGAGAGATGTCCATCCCCCTTTTCAATACTTTATAATCATTTGGATAGGCTATAATATCACCTACATTTAAATGATTACTTCCAACATCACTTTCAGTTTCATCAGTTGTTTGATGATCTAAGCGCCTTTCCACTGCTCTAAGTCTAGCAATAAGCTCTCTTGGACTAAATGGTTTTGTCACATAATCATCTGCTCCTATCTCCAGACCAACAATTTTATCAATTGTTTCATCTTTTGCTGTTAACATAATAATTGGTGTACTAATTTTTTCTTTACGCAATGTTTTCGTGACATCAAATCCATTAATTTTAGGTAACATTAAGTCCAAAATAATGAAACTGTATTGATTAGACATAGCACAATCAACAGCAGCTTCACCATCATGTACAACATCAACTTCAAAGTTTTCTTTTTCTAGGTTATATTTTAAGAGTGTTGTAATAGATGGCTCATCATCAACTACTAAAATTCGCTTCATAATAGCTAAACGTCCCTTCCCTATCCTGTTTAGTTTGTTCCATTATACCACAGTTAATATAAATAGATGAACACAGGATAATAATGAGCGTGGAGTCAATTATTTAATAGTTCCGTTTAACTCACGTTCAACCTTCATATCAGAAATAGCAATATAGCCTAACTCGTTCACTACATTTTTTTGTACATCATCAGATTTCATGTAATCAAGGAATGCTGTCACATCAGAACTTGCATCTTTTTTTGTATACATATGCTCATATGCCCAAATTTTCCAAGAATTATCTAATACATTTTTATCTTTTGGTTCCACATTATCAATAGAAAGACCAATAATACTATCATCAATATAAGAAAAGGCTAAGTAACTAATAGCTCCGGGCGTTTCAGAAACGATTTTTCGAACAGTACCAGATGAATCTTGTTCCTGTCCTTTAGCCGCTTCTGCGCCACCGATTCCCCATTTTTCAAAAGTTGCACGAGTTCCGCTTCCTGATACACGATTAATTAATTCAATTTTCTGATCTTTTCCACCTACTTCTTTCCAGTTGGTTACTTTACCAGTGAAAATATCTTTTAACTGCTCAGAAGTAAGGTTTTTAACACCTACTTCTTTATTAACAACAGGAGCCACACCTACAACTGCTACTTTATGGTCTTCAATCTTCGACGCATCAATTCCATCTTTTTCTTCGGCGTAAACATCTGAGTTTCCAATATCAACAGCACCTGTTGATACTTGCGTTAACCCTGTTCCACTACCACCACCTTGAACTGTAATAGTATAGTTTGGATTATCAGTCATATAAATTTCTGCTACTTTCTCTACTAATGGCTGTAATGCTGTTGATCCAACAGATGTAATATCTACTTTTTCAGTAGATTTTGCTTTTTCAGAACCACTTGTCCCACTATTGCTACTTTCAGTTGACCCATTACCTTTACAGCCTACTAATGTAAATAATACGCCTACTGTAATGACAGATAATAATTTCTTTTTCATTTTTCAAAACTCCTTAAAAGTTATTTGTTTGATTTATTTATTACACACAGAGTGTATCAAGTTTGTGTAAAATTTATAGTCTTATAAATGTAAAATGAACGTAAATTATCCAAATGTAAGATTATATTGGTTCATTTTTCAAAACAATGAAAACTTTATAACAGTTATGCGTCAATTGAAACAAATATATCAAAAAAAGAGAGCAGATTTCTCTACTCTCTTTTACCTATTTAATCGTTTTTAATTTTAATTCTGGTTCACCATCACCTTCAACAGCTTCTTTAGTAATAATAACTTTTTCTACATCTTCTCGGGTTGGAATTTCATACATAATGCCCATCATCACGTGTTCAATGATTGAACGAAGACCACGAGCACCTGTATCGCGTTCAATTGCTTGATTAGCAATAGCATCTAATGCTCCGGGTGTGAATTCAAGCTCCACATTATCTAGAGATAAGAGTTTCTTATACTGTTTCACTAATGCATTTTTAGGTTCAGTTAAAATTCTTACCAAATCTTCTCGGGTTAATTTTTCAAGAGATGCTGTCACTGGTAATCGTCCAATAAACTCTGGAATCAATCCGAATTTTAATAAATCTTCCGGAATAATCTGTGCCATAATACTTTTTTCTTCGTCACGTTTATTTTTATTTGTTGAACCAAATCCGATTACTTTTTCACCTAGACGTTCTTTTACGATTGTTTCAATACCGTCAAACGCTCCGCCTACGATGAATAGAATTTCAGATGTATCAATCTGAATCAATTCTTGTTGTGGGTGTTTACGTCCTCCTTGAGGTGGCACACTGGCTACCGTTCCTTCTAATATTTTAAGTAAAGCTTGCTGTACCCCTTCACCCGACACATCACGTGTAATAGATACATTTTCACTTTTTCTAGCAATTTTATCAATCTCATCAATATAGATAATCCCACGCTGCGCTTTTTCAACATTAAAGTCAGCTGCTTGTAATAGTTTTAAAAGAATATTTTCAACATCTTCCCCAACATATCCAGCTTCAGTTAGACTTGTTGCATCAGCAATAGCAAATGGAACATTTAATGTTCTAGCAAGAGTTTGGGCTAAAAATGTTTTCCCAGATCCTGTTGGTCCAATCAAACAAATATTACTTTTTTGAAGTTCTACTTCATCAACTTCTTCATTTTCTTCGTTGATTGCCATTTGTTGCACTCGCTTATAATGGTTATATACTGCAACAGATAAGACGATTTTGGCTCTTTCTTGTCCTATAACATATTCATTTAACACATCTAAAATTTCTTTTGGCTTTAATACATTAATTAAATCAGATACCATTTCATCTTGCATCTCTTCATCAATGATTTCTTTACATAAATCGATACATTCGTTACATATATATACTCCAGGTCCTGCGACTAATTTTTTCACTTCATCTTGTGACTTTCCACAAAATGAACAGCGAACTTCATTATTTTCACCTGTATTGTCGTACATGTTTTCCCTCCTAATTGAAAAAAGACCTATACGGCCTAATTCACCAAAAGTCTAATCATCTTGTTTATAATAACATACTATACTAGACAATGCATTAAAAAAGAAAACAAAAGACAAGGCTCTATTACCTTGTCTTTCTAGTCTTTCTTATGCTTCTTCTTTAACTGTTTTAACGATAGCATCAACTGCTCGTTTCATTTTGATATCATGAGCTAACATATCATCAGATAAAGCGTTTCTTACAGCTGAAGCTTCCATGTTGTATTGAGATGCTAAATCATCAATTTCAGCTTGAATGTCTTCATCAGTTACTTCAAAGTTTTCAGCCTCAACGATTGCTTCAATCACTAAGTTTGTTTTAACACGTGATTCAGCTTCACCTTCAAATTGTTTATGTAAATCTTCCTCAGTTGTTCCACTGATTTGATAGTATAATTCAGGTGAGATCCCTTGGTTTTGCATGTTTGATAAGAATTCATTCATACCACGGTGAACTTCATCGTGAACCATTACTTCTGGTAATTCAACGATTTCAGCATTTTCAACTGCTTGAGAAATAGCTGTTTCCTCAATCGCTGCTTCAGCTGCTGCCTCTTTAGAAGCTACTAATTCAGCTTTGATTTTTTCTTTTAATTCTGCTAATGTTTCAACTTCTTCATCCACATCTTTAGCAAACTCATCATCTAATTCAGGTAATTCTTTTGCTTTTACTTCATGAACAGTTACTTTGAAAACTGCTTCTTGACCAGCTAAATCTTCAGCTTGGTATTCTTCTGGGAAAGTGACTTTAACTTCCACGTCATCTCCAGCTTTAGTTCCAACTAATTGTTCTTCAAAGCCTGGGATGAATGAGTTAGAACCTAATTCTAATGAATAGTTCTCACCTTTTCCACCTTCAAAGGCCACATCATCTTTGAAACCTTCAAAGTCAATAACAACTGTGTCACCATTTTCAGCTGCTGATTCTTTAATCACTAATTCTGCTTGTGATTGTTGTTTTTGAGCTAAGTTTTCTTCAACTTCTTCATCAGTGACTGAGCGGTCTTGCTTAGGAACTGTTAAGTTTTTGTAATCTCCTAATTTAACTTCAGGTTTTACAACAACTTCAGCTGTGATAACCCATGGTTGACCTTTTTCCATTGATTCAACATTGATTTTTGGTTGAGCAACTGGCTCAATTCCCGCTTCTTCAATTGCTGCTTCATACAGTTCAGGCAAAACAACGTTTAAAGCATCTTCATATAATGCTTCTTCACCATACATTTGGTTAAACATTTGGCGAGGTACTTTCCCTTTACGGAATCCTGGCACGTTTAAATCTTTCTTCACGCGATCAAATGCAGCTTTTAATCCTTTTTCAATATGTTCTGTAGAAACTTCAAACGTTAAAACACCATCGTTTGTTCCTTTTTTTTCCCATTTCGTAGACATATAATGTACCTCCAAGTTATCTATTCATTAATAGTTTTTATACTATTTCATACCATACAATATTACACTAAAGACCTTTAATTGTAAACATTTTTCACTAACAACTCACTATTTTGTCATCGTATTCATCATAATACGATCGAGTAATTGAATTTGTTGATTGATTTTGTTAACTTCCTGATTGTCAATTATATCAAACCCAAAATAAGTTAGATAGGCTTTATTCCAACTTTTCACGTCAGTTACTATATCATCAATATAAGGATACATCATACCTAAATGCGTCTTAACAATATTTAAAACTAGAGTCTCTTGACTGGGTTGATTATTTTCCATGTATTCTGACAAATCCTTATATAAAGAATTATTTTTGACACTAGGCATTAGTCGATTCATTTCATTAAGTTTAGCATGATGATGTAGTTGACCAAATACATCTAAAATACTAACTGTTCCTTCATATTTTAATTGCACCAATTCATCAATGATTTGAGAACGTATAAGTGGGGAAATATTTTTACTAATCAAAAATATTTCAGATGATAACTTAAAAAAATCCAACTTAGTTAAATAATTCATTTCTTGTAGTAATGCCTTTTGCTTTATAAAAGAAACTTTTTCTATTGACTTTATTCTTAATAATCTATTCGTATAATCCGTTTTATCAACCAGCGTCCAATATTTTTGAGTTTGATTCAATGTCTGTTTGAATTCCTCACTTAAATGAGATGCTCTATCAAACGTCAATAGCCATTTTTCTAAAACCAGAAACTGCTTCCTTTTTAATAAAATATCAAAATAAAGTGGCTGTAATTCCGACTGTTCTCGGTAGTCATCTTCATATTCTTTCATATATATATAGGCCGTTTCTAACCGACCAACATTGATTAATGCTTTAACTAACAAATAATTTACTTCTAAAGACTGACTAGTTTCATAACTATCGTTAAAATATTGTATGGCTTTTAAATCATCACCCTGTTCACTACTTTTTTTTCCTAGATAAAGCAATCTATTTTCATTAGCTGGAAATTCTAACATCTCTCCCATCATCTTTCCTCCATCACATTCTTATCATTCTACTGACACTATAAAAAAAAAGCGTCACACATCAGTGCGCACTTTTTAATCGTTAGTCTTGTAACAATTCAAAAATTTCTAAAGTGACTAAATCAATGTCATCAAATTGATAGACTTCTTGAGAACCTGTTTCCGTTAATTCAAACATCTCATTGTTCCCATCAAACGTCACGATGCATCGCTCTTGTCCTTCTCTTTCAAATCGACGAACTTGTACTTCATTGTCGCTAGATTCCACCATTGCATTCAATCGTTTAATAATTGCTGCTAACTGTGAACTTTTCATAGAGCTAGCCTCCTTCGCATTTCTTCTGTTATATTGTAACAGAAACACTCCTAACATGCATTGAAAAACTGTGTCTTTTTTTAACTTTTTTAAATATCCCACCAAAGTTTAATCAAAGCTTGCGTTCCATCGTCTTCAAACCCTTTGTCTACTAGTGATTGATAGAGATGTCTTGCTTCTTTAGTGGCAGGTAAGTCAATGGACATTTTCTCAGCTTCTTCTAATGCAATGGTTAAATCCTTTAAAAAATGTTTAACAAAAAAGCCAGGCGTAAAATCCTCCTTCAAAATTCTTGGAGCATAATTGGTGAGTGACCAATTTGCTGCACTTCCTCCACCGACTGTATCAAGAACTTTTTCTAAGTCTAAATCTGCTGATTTAGCATAAACAAGTAACTCAGTCATTCCTGTCATAGTGCCTGCAATCATGATTTGATTAGCCATCTTAGTATGTTGCCCACTACCAGCTTTTCCTTGTAGATTCACTTTACTACTAAAAACATTTAAAATTGGTTCCACTTTATCAAAAATGGCATCATCACCACCTACCATCGTAGTTAGCGTACCATTTTTAGCTCCTAAATCACCACCAGATACTGGAGCATCAAGACTATATGCTCCTTTTTCTCTAGCTGTTTGTGAAATTTTTTTTGCTAGTGACGGCGTACTTGTTGTCATATCAATGAGTATTTTTCCTATTACGTCTGCAGAAAATATACCATTTTCTCCATAATATATTTCTTCAACATCTTTTGGATAACCAACCATTGAAAAAATAATATCACTTTTATTAGTCACATCTTTTGGTGTACCTTGCCAAATAGCTCCCTCTTTGACTAATTCATCTGTCTTAGACTTCGTACGATTATACACATTTACTGTATAACCAGATGTTAATAAATGTTTTACTATTGATGCACCCATCACACCTGTTCCTATAAATCCTATTTTTTCCATGCCAATTCACCTCATATAAATAAGTTTGATACTCTTATTATAGAAAAAGGAAACAATTAAATAAAGTCACAGCACTTCTAAATATGTATAAATAAAAAAACATTCAAGTCAGAAACTTAAATGTCCTAATATTATTGAGTTCTTTTTTGTTGAAAAGTCAATGCAACAAGACCTAAAATAATACCTAAATAATAGGTCACTCCGCGCCATAAAAAAATAGCTAAAACTAATTTACTTTGTGATAAAGTGAACGTTCCAAATAATAAACTAAAACTGTACTCTGCACCACCAGTTCCACCAGGAATAGGAAATAGTGAAGTAATCATTGTAATAAACGCATGTAAAACAACAATATGAAAAATGCTAATATTATGAATACCTAACCCATGTAAAACAAAATAAGGGATAATATAATAAGCTACCAATTGAAGAACAGTTAGCGCACTTACTTTAATCATTAAAATGGGCTGATCTCTCATATAGTTACTTTCTGCATAAAAAGTATCCATTTTTTCAATCGTTCGTTGGTATAACTGATTAACTTTTTCATCTTTCTTAAATACATAAATCCCCTTAAATACAATATTTACTAACTTTCTTGTAAAACTATACCAATACATTATCATCAATAACGCAATAACAATGACAAAATGAATAATAAAACTGAGCAGTATTAATAGTTTTAATTTAGATAAATTATTTGATAAATAACCATATCCACCTACCAAACACATTAAAAAATTAATCACAATCCACACTTGATACACAACAAATTTCATCAAACTTACAGATGTTGCTACTCCAGTGTCAACATCTGACTTAGATAATGCAATAATTTGTGCTGGTTGCCCACCTGTTGAAAATGGTGTGATAGCATTAAATAAGTGTTCAATCAACGGTATTCGATAGCTTGATGTAAATCTAAAGGTAGGATTGCTTCGTTTTAACAGTACTTGAACAATTTTTGCTTCAATTCCCCAATATATTAAGATACAAGCAACTGCTGCAGCTATCCACCACCAATTTATTGTGGAAAACTCTGTAGCCATATCTTGCAAACTGACCTTTTTCATTTCAGTACCAATCACTATCAACCCTAATAAAACAGCTAAAACTAGATACCATTTATTTTTTTTGGTCATAGAGCTCCTCCTAACGCACTACTTTCTAAATAACTTTAATGAGTATAAATTGCTATCATCTTCATACTCCTGATGATTTTCTTCAAAATAGACAAGAGCTTTTTGATAAAATTCTTCTACTCGTTTACCAAATGCTTCACTTGAAATATCATATAATTTATTTTCTAAAATAGATTGTTTTATTGAAATATCCTTTTTAATATAATCTATTAACGTCTGTGAAAACTCTTCATTTTCATCATATGTTACACCTAAACTCTCATCATCAAATAAGTTATCCAAATAGTCATTTCCTTTTGCAACAACCTTTGTTTTTGCCGCCATTGCTTCTGTATAAGTTAATCCTTGTGTTTCAGAATCCGATGCACTAACAAAATAGTCTGCTGCTTGATAAAAAGGAGCTATATCTTTATTAGGTATTTCACCAGTAAAAATCACTTGCTCCAACAACCCTAATTCATCTACCTGTTTTTCTAATTTAGCCTTAAACGGACCATCACCAACTATCAATAATTTAACATTTGGAATTTCTTTCACTACTTTAGGCATACCTTTGAGCAAAGTTTGAATATTCTTTTCGTAAGATATCCGACTCACAGATAACAATAGACATGCATCATTATCAATTTTATAAGTCTCTCGTATACTCTCAATGAGCTTTTCTTCAACAGGTTTAAATTGCGATACATCAATTCCTGTAGGGATAACAGACATTGGTCGCTCAATCCCATACTCTTTTAATTTATTAACAACTCTTTGACTTGGGCAAATAATACCAGACATATGATTAGTATATAATTTAGATAATTGCTTAACATGAACTGGTTTTAACACTTTTCCCTTAGCAATATAATGTAGATAATCTTCATACATCGTGTGATAAGTATGAACGACTGGAACATCTAGTGCTTTTGCTGTTTGTTTCCCTAAAATACCTACACCAAATTCTGTATGTGTGTGAACAATATCTAAATCTATTTCTTTTGCAACATGATACGCATACAACATTCCCCTAATAACGACGCGTCTATCTTTAAAAGAAATAAACGGAATACTAGGCATACGTATAATGCGTGGTTCTACTTCTTTTGCGTCAGGATCTGTTGTGGTGAAAATATACACGTCATGTCCCAATTTTTCAAGTTCTTGCTTCAGTATTTTAATAGATGTTGATACACCACTAACTTGAGGGAAATATGTATCTGTAAAAAAACCTATTTTCACTTAGTTCTCCTCCTTAGCACTTCTTTTATAATAGTCATACCATATTTTAGCAACATTTTCTTCACTATAATATAAAGCTGATTTTTTCGATTTCTCCTTATATTCCTCTAATATCTCAGGATTATCTTTGATTTTTTTAATTGTTTCATTCATATCATAAATATTTGTCGTTGATATATACTGTTCATCAATGATGGCATGATATAAATCTAAATCCCTTAACATAACAGGTGTACCACAATTAAATGCTTCTAGAATGCTCATAGGAAATAATTCATTATATGATGGCAATAAAAATACATCTGCCAAGTTATACAATTTCATAATTTCTTCTCTGTCTACAATTCCAGTAAATAATAAATTTTCAGGTGGATTGTCATATATTTTTTTATAACGATCATATCCATCTGTCATTTTTCCAAATGAAAATCCTCCTGCCCAAATAAATTGAACGTCTGGATTATCAATAGCTAACTGAACAAAATCATCAATGCCTTTTCTCTGTTGAATTTGTCCAGTCCCTAAAATAACTAGTTTTTCTTCTGAAATATGGTAATTTTTTCGCCAATTATTTTTTTCATCCATCGTCGCTTCGTAAAACTTTTTATTTGATACAAAATTTGGAATATAGGTAATTCTCTTTTCTTTTAATCCTGCATCCACTAATTTGGGAATAAAGGTTGGATTAACAACCACTAATTGATCCATTCTCCCATAAAAACGTATAAGGTACCAATCAAATACTTTTTTAAATGGTGAAAAAAGCGTCAAACTCCCCTCAAGCGTTTCAGGTAAAAAGTGAACATATCCTATCGTTGTTCCTCTTTTCTTTTTAAAAAAAGTCGAAATAAAAAACTGTGGGTCCACAGTATGATAATGTGAAATATCTGATTGCTTAAATTTATTAATTGAAATATCAAATTCAGTTGAAAAATGTTTATTGAGCATATTAATTAATTCTATATAGGCACTTCCAACCCCTTGGCCTTTCACTTTATCAGCTGATGAAAACATATTTATCCTTAACAAAAAATCCACTCCTACTATCTACTATAATACGTAAAGTCATTTCACAATACATCATACTACAGTCGCATTTTTAATGCGAAATGTGTACACTAGTATATATCTTAACACGTTATAATAAAAAAAAACCATAATTTACTGTATAAAAACAGTAAATTATGGTTTTCAATATTAATTATTTAGTATATTCTTCAACTAAAGCAACAACTTCTTCAGCTGTATCACAATCGGTAATTGCTTTCTCAGCTAATTCAGCCATTTTTTTAGAATCAAGACGACTCATTAAGCTACGAGTACGTAAAATACTTGTTGCACTCATAGAAAACTCATCTAATCCTAAACCAACTAGTAATGGAACAGCTGTTTGATCGCCGGCCATTTCCCCACACATACCAGCCCATTTTCCTTCAGCATGAGCTGAATCAATAACGTTTTTAATTAAACGTAAAATTGCAGGATTATAAGGTTGATATAAGTAAGAAACACGTTCGTTCATACGGTCTGCTGCCATTGTATATTGAATTAAATCATTTGTTCCAATGCTAAAGAAATCAACTTCTTTAGCGAAACGGTCAGCAATTACTGCCGCAGCTGGAATTTCAATCATAATACCTACTTGGATATCATCAGAAACATCCACACCTTCAGCAACTAATTTAGCTTTTTCCTCTTCAAGCAATGCTTTAGCTTCTCTAAATTCAGCTAAAGTAGCAATCATTGGGAACATAATACGTAAATTTCCATAAACAGATGCACGTAACAATGCACGTAGTTGAGTACGGAACATTTGATCTTCTGCTAAACAAATACGGATAGCACGGTATCCTAGGAATGGGTTCATCTCTTCAGGGAATTTCAAGTAAGGTAGTTCTTTATCCCCACCAATATCCATCGTACGAACCACAACTGGTTTACCTTCCATACCCTCCAAGACAGCTTTATACGCTTCAAATTGTTCGTCTTCAGTTGGAAAATCAGGAGAGTCCATGTACAAGAATTCAGTACGGTATAAACCAACTGCTTCTCCACCATGACCTAACACACCATCTAGATCTTTTGGTGTTCCAATATTTCCAGCTAATTCAAAATGTTTACCATCTGCTGTCACTGTTTTAGCGTATTTTAATTTGTCCCATTCAGCTTTCAATTCATTAAATGCTTTTTCTTTTGCTTTAAAATCAGTAACTTGTTCATCAGTAGGATTGACAATAACATCACCTTCACTACCATCAACAGATAAGATATCACCTTCAACAACATACTCAGTAATGTCTTTTGTTCCAACAACTGCTGGAATTTCTAAAGAACGAGCCATGATAGCAGAGTGAGATGTACGTCCGCCAATATTAGTTACAAAAGCACGAACAAAATTACGATCTAATTGTGCTGTATCACTTGGAGTTAAATCTTCAGCAACAATAATGACTTCTTCGTCAATCATTGTTAAATCAGGTAATTTAACACCTAACAAGTGACTCATAACACGTTTTGTTACGTCACGAATATCAGCAGCTCTTTCTTGCATGTAAGGGTTATCTTCCATAGCCTCAAACATTCCAATAAACATGTCTGTAACTTCTTTTAATGCTGATTCAGCATTAACTTTGTTATCTTTGATATTTCCTTCAATTGCACTGATTAATTCAGGGTCAGATAAAACCATTAAGTGAGCATCAAAAACTTGTGCTTCTTCTTCACCTAAAGTTTTCACCGCTTTGTCTCTGATTGCTTGCAAATCTTTAGTTGATTGACTAAGAGCATCTGAAAGACGCGCTGCTTCGGCTTCAACGTTTTCAACTGAACGTTTTTCAAATGATAAATCCGGCTCAACTAAAAGATATGCTTTAGCAACTGCGATACCATCACTAACCGCAATACCTTTCAACTGTTTAGTCATTATTCAGATAGTCCTTCTTTTTTCATTGTTTCTTCGATCGCTGCGATTGCATCTGCTTCGTCAGCACCTTCAGCTGTAATTGTCACATCAGCACCTTGTCCAACACCTAATGACATAACACCCATGATTGATTTTAAGTTTACAGATTTACCTTTGTATTCTAAATTTACATCTGAGCTAAATTTACTAGCTGTTTGTACCAATAAAGTTGCTGGTCTAGCATGAATACCTGTATCTGCTACTACGTGAAATTCTTTTTTTTCCATAATTATCTTCTCCTTTGTCATGTGAAAAATTTTTATGATGGATTATTTAATTGAATAATAACTCAAAAAATAACCCTTTCAATGATAAAGAATACCATGTTTTTCTATTACTTACAACTTTTTTCCCATGTTCCATAAAGAACTTTAAAAACCTTTTATAAACTTTTCAGTTCCATTTCAGAAAATATCGCGAGTTTATTTGAGAAATAATTTGATATAGAGGCTATTTTGTCCACTTACTCTTTATTTTAAATTTTTTTATAAAAAAACGTTTTTTATAAAAATAAACATCACGATTTTTTTCAGTTTTTATCTAAAAAATTTAAGCATAATTTTTGCTTCTTATATTCAAAAATTATATAATAAACATAAGGTCAAAACAGGTCAAACTGTTTTGGTGAATCATTTGATTAGAGGAGGATTTGCCTATGATATGTAAAAACTGTAAAAAAAATGATGCAACCATTCACTTACACGCATCAGTTAATGGAGAGAAACAACAAATAGATTTATGTCAACAATGTTATCGTGATTTAAAATCTCAAGAAGATCAAATGAATCGAGAAAAATTTGCTCAAGACCCTTATGGTTTTGGTCAATTAAATGATTTTTTCAAACAGTTGGCCCAACAATCAATGAAACAACCACAACAACCAACTATTCAAGCTCAACAAGGCGGTGGTGGTGGAAATTCTTCTATCCTGGTAGAATACGGGGAAAACCTAACACAACTTGCTCGTGATGGAAAAATTGATCCTGTTATTGGTCGCGATGCTGAAATAAAACGTGTGATAGAAATATTAAATAGACGAACTAAAAACAATCCAGTACTTATTGGTGAACCTGGTGTTGGTAAAACCGCGGTCGTTGAAGGGTTAGCGTTAAGTATTATTAATGGTGATGTCCCACAAAAACTAGAAAATAAAGAAGTCATTCGTCTTGATGTCGTGTCACTTGTTCAAGGAACAGGTGTTAGAGGCCAGTTTGAAGAACGGATGAAACAACTGATTACTGAACTAAAAGAACAAAAGAATGTCATTTTATTTATTGATGAAATCCATGAAATCGTTGGAGCAGGATCAGTTAGTGATGGTTCAATGGACGCTGGAAATATCTTAAAACCTGCTTTAGCTAGAGGTGAATTACAATTAGTTGGCGCAACAACATTCAATGAATATCGAATCATCGAAAAAGATGCAGCACTTGAACGACGTTTACAACCTGTAAAAGTGGATGAACCTACTATTGAAGAAACCATTCATATTTTAAAAGGGATCCAAGAAAAATATGAAAATTACCATCATGTGAAATACACAGATGAAGCCATCGAGGGGGCTGTACACTTGTCTAGTCGTTTTATACAAGACAGACATTTACCTGATAAAGCTATCGACTTACTAGATGAAACAGGTTCTAAGAAAAATTTAACTATTCCTTCTATTGATCCCAAAATTTTAAATTCTAGAATTGCACGGGCTGAAGCTAATAAACAAATTGCTTCAGAAGAAGAAGATTTTGAAAAAGCGGCTTATTACCGTGATCAAATCAAAAAATTGGAAGACTTGAAAATTCATCAAGTATCTGAAGACAGTATGCCTACTGTGACAATAAATGATATGGAAGAAACCGTGGAAACCATGACAGGAATTCCGGTTGGTAAATTAAAAGAAACAGAGCAACAACAAATGAAACATTTAGCAAGTGATTTGAAAAAACATGTCATTGGGCAAGATGATGCCATTGATAAAGTATCACGTGCCATTAGACGAAATCGAATTGGTTTAGGAAATAAAAATCGTCCAATTGGCTCATTTCTTTTTGTTGGACCGACTGGTGTTGGTAAAACTGAACTAGCAAAACAACTAGCGACAGAGTTATTTGGGCATGAATCTAACATGGTTCGTTTTGATATGAGTGAATACATGGAAAAACATAGCGTGTCTAAATTAATTGGCTCACCACCTGGCTATGTTGGGTACAACGAAGCAGGTCAATTAACTGAAAGAGTGAGAAGAAATCCGTATAGTTTAATTCTATTAGATGAAGTCGAAAAAGCTCATCCAGATGTTTTACATCTATTCCTTCAAATTCTTGAAGATGGACGATTGACAGATGCGAAAGGAAGAACTGTCAGTTTTAAAGATACTTTGATAATCATGACAAGCAATGCTGGAACACAACATGTTGAAGCAAGTGTTGGATTTGGTGCTATCAAAGAAGGGACGACTCAATCAGTTCTAAATCAATTAACCCATTACTTTAAGCCAGAATTTCTAAACCGATTTGATGGAATTATCGAATTTAAACCATTGAGTAAAGAAAATCTGTTGTCTATTGTGTCATTAATGCTTGATGAGATAAACATAAAATTACAAGAACAAGGTATTCATATTGATACGACTGAAGAAACAAAAGAAAAATTAGTTGAACTTGGTTATGATCAGGCTATGGGTGCAAGACCTCTTAGACGTACCATTCAAGAATATATTGAAGATGGGATTGCTGATTGTTATTTAGATAACCCTTCTGCAAAAAGATTATCTGCTGATTTAGTAGATGATACTATTACAATAACTGAACAAATGAATTAATACATATTTTAAGGAGAAAATTCTTCCTATTATATGGGAAGGTTTTCTCCTTAATTTTTAATCATTGTGGTATAATTAGTCTATAGAAAAGGATACAACTAAATTGGGGTGATATTAATGAAATTGATTGACGTTACAAATAGTTATGCTACTTTGGTTTCTAAACAATTGGAAAACACAGATGCTAGATTTGTCAGTGTCTATTCATTAGGTAAAACATTAGTGATTCACAGTACAGCAGACACTCATATCGATGTTGTTTTAGTGAATAAGACACGTGATATTAAAGATTTAGAACTAAATGCTGTATTAGAAGAACTATTACATACCACAGTGGATAATCCAGAGTTAGAAATCATTCGAACACACGGTGTTATAGAAGTTGAAATTCCTGTCAAACCGAAAAAAACAAAAAAAATTAGTTAAATAAAACCATTCCTATGCTTTAATTGTCGTTTGCACAGGAATGGTTTTATTTTTTATTCTACTTTGAGTGTTTGTCCATTAATGATAACAGAGTCAATGTCACTTAATTCAGTGTAATCATATATCAAGGATACATGGCTTTCTCCGTTTTCAGTGTATATATTACCGTCACCATCTTTTGTTAAATCAATTATCTCCCCATCTTTTTTAACTAGTTTTACATCTAAATTCAATTCCTTCATTTTTTCTGGAGAAGAATCTTTTACATCAAAACTTAAAGATAAACCGGATAGATTTATATTAGATAATGCTAAGTTTTCTTTTTTAAGTATGATATCTTTTAATGCTTTTCTTTCTATTTCTTTTGGTTCTTTTAATTTTATTGCCCAATTACCCAAAACAACCGTTTGAGTTTTTGCAGATTCTACTTTTAAATCATAATTTTGTAACTCTGATTCTTTGATATCAAAAACAAATTCCTCATAATCACTTTTTCCTGTTTCGTTTTTATGTGTTTCATTATTATAAGCTGAATAAGAAGCAATGTATGGCCATAACTTATTACCATTTCTTTCTGTTTTTTTTTCACTAGAATTTTTAGGTTGAAAGTCTAAGTTTAAGAAATTGTACCCTTTTATATTGGGCCATTTCACCAAAATATGTAATAAGCCGTCTTTATAAGCCATATTTTCAATAAAATAATCTTCATCAGGAATTAATGGAATCGATAATCGTTTGTTCGGTAAGTATTCACTATACAACGCCTCATAGTTGACATTCAATTTCTCTAGAATTGAATCCTCAACACTTCCACCTCCTACTCCACTTTTTCCATCATATTTTTTCCATTTAACATTTGTCGCCAAATCTTTTTTCCAATCAACTGATACAATATTTTCCATTTCTTTGGTATGAGAACCAAAACCTGTTAGTATAAACCCAGTATCTTTATGTTCTTCCCATGCTACTGAACTGACTAATAACGTCGCTGTCTTTGTTTTTTTATCATAGTTAATCACTTGCGTGTTCCCACCATTTAACATGGACCAATCCTCAATAATGGTATCTTCAGACAATCTATCCCCAGTTAAATCTTGTAACTCCATTAAAACATAGGTAGTATTACCATCTTTGAATGTATTTTTAGCCGTTAGTTTTAATCCTCGATCTTCTACTGAATAATCAAGTTTTTCTGCATCTACTAATATCTTATCTGCTTCTGTACCAAAAGCTTTGGTATAAGTTACTTTTATCGTATCTAACTGCGTATACCCAACCATCAAACTAAGCACTGCCACTGCCCCAAGAATAGCCGCCCATTTTTTCTTTTTAGGTTTTAGTGGTTTGACTTTCTCTGCTTCTTTATTGATATCTTCAAATACTGATTGTTTTATTTTTTCTTTTGACTCATTAGGCATCTCTTGATTCATTTGCGCCAACAATTCATCTAATTGCTCATCTGTTAATTCTTCAAATGGTTCTTTTTGATATTTATTCATCCCAATTCTCCTCCTAATTCTTTAAACTGTTTTTGTAATTGTTTCTTACCTTGATACAATTTATTATCAATTAATTTTGAGTCATAACCTGTCTTTTCTTGAATGTCTTTTGGTTTCATTTCATAGAAATAACGTTTAATAATAATTTCTCTCATGGGTTCTTCAAGTGTCATAACCGCTTGATAAAAAGCTTGCCAATCCATGTTATTTTCTTCTTTTGTCAATGTCGCTGTGATACTATCATCGAGCTCTACAGTCACATCTTTGGCTACTTGTTTAAGCTTATTTAATGCCATACTTCGCGTCATCATGCATAGATACGTTTTTAGTGTGCCTTTGCTTGGATCAAACCCCTTTGGATTTTTCCATAGTCTAATAAACACATCACTGACTAACTCATCAATATCTTGAATCTCCATGCCTTGCTGATGATTTAAATATTTTGAACCAACTGCCCACAATAGCTTCGTGTATGTATCCATCAATTGACTCAATGCTTCTTCATCTTTATTAAGCAAGCTAGTCAAGTACTCTTCATCTGTCATATTATCCCTCCTCTATGATTCTCACTTACAGTACAATGATTTTTTCGAAATTCCTTAAATGCATAAAAAAAGTTCTAGAGAAATCTCTAAAACTTTTATTTGTTATAGTTTCTTCTTTAAAATAGTCGCAATTTGTTGTGAAGCTGTCCCATCACCATAGGGATTACTAGCAGTCGACATCTCAAGATACGTCGCTTCATTTGTTAGTAAGTTGTCTAGTGCTTCATAAATGATGTCTTCTTTTGTTCCAACTAGTTTTAATGTCCCTGCTTTTATTCCCTCAGGTCTTTCTGTTGTGTCACGCATGACTAACACAGGTTTACCAAGCGAAGGGGCTTCTTCTTGTATTCCACCACTATCGGTTATAATCAAATAACTTTTAGCAAGTAAGTTATGGAAATCTATCACATCCATTGGTGGAATTAATTTAACTCGATTCGTCTGACCGAATACTTCTTTGGCAAGTGTCTGAATGGAAGGATTCATATGAATCGGGTACACTACTTTAACGTCTTCATGTGTATCTACCACTCGTTTGACAGCTTGAAACATTTCTTTCATCGGTTTTCCTTGGTTTTCTCGTCTATGAGCTGTTAATACAATTAGTCGGCTATCTCCTACCCACTCTAATATCTCACTAGTGTATTCATTTTTAACCGTTGTTTTTAGCGCATCAATCGCTGTATTGCCTGTGACAAATACTGTGTCTTCTTTTTTTCCTTCATTAAGCAAGGTTTCTTTTGCTTGATTAGTTGGCGCAAAATCAAGTGATGACATCAAACTAATTGACTGCCTGTTAAATTCTTCAGGAAATGGTGACGAAATATTATGCGTACGCAGGCCTGCTTCAACATGCCCTACTGGTATTTGAAGATAAAACGCAGCTAAAGCTGATGCATAAGACGTACTCGTATCACCATGAACCAGTACCATATCAGGTGTTTCTTTTATTAAAATAGGTTTGATTTTTTCTAAAATATTTGTCGTGACATCAAATAGATCTTGTTGTGATTTCATAATATCCAAGTCATATTTGGGTACTACATGAAACACACTCAATACTTGATCCAGCATTTCCCTATGTTGTCCTGTCACACAGACGACCGTTTCAAATTCATCCTGTTTTTCTAATTCGTTAACAAGTGGGCACATCTTTATGGCTTCTGGGCGTGTCCCAAATACTAACATTATTTTTTTCTTCAAAAGTGTCACCTCATTATTTAATTAGTTGCTTTATTTTCATTTTGTCGTCACTATAAATGATATATCCCCTATCATCATATATATGTATCATCGTATCAGTTGTCGGGCTAATGATATATATGTCAGGTGTTTTAAAAGAATTCTTTGTCTTAAACTGCGGTTGTCTATCTGGAAAATCTTGATTAATCAGACTAAGTATCAACTGCTTCCACTTTATATTGGAGTAAGTTGTTTCAATTTGCAATCGCAGATAAGTATCTATATCATCATTAAGATAATCAAATGTTTGTTCAGATAAGGTGATTTCTCTTATATTTTTCACTATTTTATGGAGAATTTTATCTGTTTTATTTTTGTTATGTAGCGGATATTTATTTATTAAAAGAATTACCTTATCATCTTTAAAAAATAAATCAGTTAAGATACTTTTTAATGTTGTATATGTAAGAAAAAACATCTCCTCATTATATGAGCTATCCTCTAAAAATTGATACATATTAGGATGCAAATCCACTGCTTCTTGATAAGAAAATAATATCTCTAGCCGATCAGTTTGTAAAAAATCTTTCATACTCTCATACCTTTTTAATCCATATTACCATGAATGAAGAAAACAAACGATACATTCTATTACTTTAACCTGAGTTGACGAGTGATTCATAGTTTGATAAAATGACAACCAATTACATACACTAAGTTTTCTAGGGTTCCGTAATATCGCTGTATTAGTCTGGTCCAAGAGAAAACTCATAGAGAATTTATCTATGTCACGGAAGGACAAAAGCCTGGGAGATACTGTTTTTTTACAGTGTCTTTCAGGCTTTTTTATTTTAAAAGGAGGAATATCAATGAACAAAGAATGGACGAAAGTTATCTTAGCAGCAATACTAGAAGTTTTTTGGGTGATTGGTTTGACGCACTCAAACAACTTATTCCAATGGACACTCACTATTTTTCTTATTGTTGCCAGTAATTACTTAATGGTTTCAGCCACAAGTAAGCTACCAACTGGAACGGTCTATGCTGTATTTGTAGGTCTTGGTACAGTTGGAATTGTGCTATCAGATGCCTTATTTTTTGGTGCGACACTTACTTTATTAAAACTGATACTCATTTTATTACTTATTAGTGGTGTTATTGGTTTAAAACTATTAACACCAGAAAACAATACAAAGGAGAAAAAATAACATGGACTGGATTATTTTGATTGTAGCAGGTTTATTTGAAATGTTTGGGGTCACAATGATCAATCGTTTGTCTGTACAGCGCATATTCTCTACTGGATTACTTATTATTTTAGGATTTGGTGTGAGTTTAATATTACTTAGTATCGCATTGAAGACGATTCCTATGGGTACTGGATACGCCATTTGGACTGGTATTGGTGTTGTTGGTGGGTCGGTGATTGGTATGCTGTTTTTTGGCGAATCAAAAGATTGGAAACGTCTATTGTGTATCTTTATTATTCTATTATCAGCAATCGGATTAAAATTGATTGGATAAGATAAATAAAATACGATCGAAAAATGATGGATCGACCATTTTTCAATCGTACAATTTATTGCCTTAGATAAGGTTTTAACCGCTATGAGTATCTGCCAAACACAAGTCGATAATAGAAAATAATACGCCCTTTAGCACTTAAATAATGGATGGTTAATGTATTATGATTGTGATTCATGAACAAGATGTTGCAGAAACATGCGATGCTATCTACGAATTTAAAAATAAATAATTTGGATTAGTAAAATAAAAGGATTGATAATCAATTCAGTCCTTTTTATTTATCTATAAAATACATTGTGTTTCAAATACCTATCCATTATGCTAAGGATATCATATAAAAAAGGACGATATTTAATGAACAAACTATCCTTAACTATCCTAACGATTTCATTATTTTTTATTAGTGCTTGCCAATCTTCTAAAGAATCAGAACAAAAAGGTGTCGCTAGACAAGCCGAAGAGCTAAAAGAAAACTATACCGATTTTTATAACTTAAGTTATTTCCCTAATATACCAAATGGTGATACCTATCCAGTACCTGGACTCAAGGAAACGATTGTTCCATTACTTGATAAACCTGGTAAAAAAAGTGTCAGTCAATCTATGGATCCACAAGGTGTAACGATTGCAGAGGATTATTTATTAATTTCATCTTATAGTCATGATGATACTCACCACTCTGTTGTCTATGTCCTAGATAAAAACACTCACAAATACATTAAAACCATTATTTTAAAAGGACATCCTCATGTAGGAGGTATTACCTATGATCCTATTGCAAAAAATATTTGGGTATGTTCTTCAACAGATTCTAATAAAGCTGAACTCGTGGCTTTTTCAATGGATAAATTAAAAGCATACAACATGGAAGAACATTATGAACCCATTGTCTATGACCAAGAAATCACATTAGATGGTATTAAACGGTCATCTTACGTCACTTATCATGATAAAGCCCTTTATGTTGGTTATTTCTCAATTGATCATAAAGCCATTTTAGAAAAATATTTATTTAATGGAAAAGGTGTATTTGATACAACATTAAAAGGAAAAAAAGAACTGGTAGATGATGATACAACTCTTTCTCCTGAAGAAAAATTACATGTTGGAACACAAATTCAGGGTATTACTTTTTATAAAAATTATATGCTTTTATCACGTTCTTACGGGGATAAAAACTCGAAAATACTTGTCTACGAATTAGATGACAATGATTTATTCCTTGAAAAAGATGCCATAAAAATGATATTAGCACCACCCTACTTAGAACAAATTTCCGTATCAGGTAACAAACTCTACACTATTTTTGAATCTGGTACGCAACGTTTCAGAGATAAAAAAGGGTTGACTGTTGTGAATTATGTCGTGCCATTGGATATGGAGAAAATATTAGAATGAATAGTATAGTCTCCTCAAAGAATCCAAAATCGTTTGAGGAGACTTTTTATTTATTGTCTAATATCTATCCATTCTAATCCCTTTGCGTTTAATTTTTCAATATCACCATAATACAAAACTGGTAAAAACATCTTACTAATTTGTGTATCATCAACAAAATAACCAAATTTTATTTCCCTTTTTTCTCCAGGTTTAATATCTGGCATTTTATAAAAACTTTTTCCTTCACCATGGCTATCTAAATAATCTACTTCTCCAGAATACGGAGTAAAATCAACTTCTTCTTTAGTAGCACTCAACCCTTTTTTACTATCTTCTAAAAGATAAAGTCTATTTTGAAAATATAAGTCTTTAATGGTTTTTTTACTTTTATTTTCTATCGTAGCTGTCAAATAAACAAATTTAGTTTTTACTTTTCTTTCTCCTACTACTTCATCAAGTGTTTGTATACCATCTCCTTTTTTGATTATTTTTTGATTAAATGGTAATAATTCACCATCATTTGCTATTAACTGTTTGTCTTTAAGCTGTTCATATGAATTACTATTAAAATTATTTTTATCTAATAATTTTATATTATCCATAACGGTGGCACTTTTAACGGTAAATAAAACCTCTTGCATGTCATAAACTTTAGTATTTACTGCATCACCTATCTTATGGATATTAGAACTATTTTTAGATAAATAGTAATTTTTTTCTGGTTGTTTACCTTTGAATAAGTCTTTACTTAAAATACCATAATGAGTAGCATCCTTTTCATTGGTTTCTTCTAAAGATACTTTTTCTAACATTTTTTTCCATTCTGATTCCTTAACATCATTTGAAATATAGGCTTGTAAAACATAACCTTCCTTCTCAAAAAATAGATAAACAATCTTATCAAATTGAATATCTCCGGAATTCATCATATTTTTTTTAATGACAATACTAGGATGATTATTAAGTGTTAATTCTTCATAGTCTTTTGTGTAAAGTTCTTTAAAGTCTTCTTTTCCAGATAATTGCCATAAAACGAAACTTATTCCTCCACTGTTCATGTTGTTCTTATAACTAAACTTATTAGAGTCGTTATCTTCTACCATATCTCTTGGAATATAGTCGAATTTCAATTTATAAAAATGATCATGATTATATTTTTTTCTATCTGATAAAGAAATATTTAATTCATAATTATTTTTATTTACTATCCATTGATAAATTTCTTTTGAGGCATAAATAGTCGTTGGAATCAAAACTATTGATATAATGGCTATCATCAACACACGTTTTAATCCAAATTTGGTTTTTGATTTTTTTGTTGACACCTTTTTTAAAAAATTTTGTTTATTTAATTGATAGGTTGAAGAAAAATGATGTATCTCTTGTTCTTTATCAAACTCTTCTTCAGCTAATCTATTTGCTATTTCTTCTATTGTTTTCCTTTCAAATTTTTCATTCTTTCCCATATTTCTTCCCTCCAATCACATTTTTCACCATACTTATAGCTCTCTCAAATTGTTTTCGTATAGTTGCTTCTTTTGAATCCATTATTTTTGCTATCTCTTTATTTGATAATCCATAGTAAACTCTATACAAAAAGACATGAAGATATGGTTCTTTTAATTGCTTACTAATATCTAATATTTCCTGTTCAGATATCATTTTATCCACATAATCATTCACATTATTATCTTCTTCATGTTTATCCTTTTTAGTTTTATAATTTTCAAGATATTTTATCTGAGTATTGTTTTTACGATACAAATCAATCGATTTATTCTTTGTTATTTTGATAATAAATTTTTTTAAATGTAGATCATCAAATTTTTTTATACTTTCCAAATCTGAATATAATTGTTCAAAAACTTCTTGAGTAATATCTTCTGCTTGCTCTTTATTATTCAATACTGATAAAGCTTGATAAAATATTTTCTGTTCATAAATCTCATATAAATATTCAAAAAATTCTTTATCTGATTTGTGATTTTTCATGATAAACTCCTCTCATAGCTACCTTCATAATATATAACGTTTCAAGAAACTAATATGTGACACTTTTTAACATACAAAAAGAGATTTTTCCTAAATTACAGGAAAAATCTCTAATAAATCATTTTTACAACAATGTTTTCAATTCTACTTCTGGATACTTATCTGCAAACCAACGCATCGCGAATTGGTTTTCAAATAAGAATAATGGTTGGTCAAATCGATCTTTTGCTAAGATATTTCGACTTGAACTCATTTTTTCATCTAACTGAGATGGGTCAATCCAACGAGCAATTTTTGTTCCCATTGGTTCCATGATTAACTCAGTATTGTACTCATTCAACATACGATGTTTGAATACCTCAAACTGCAACTGTCCAACAGCTCCAATAATATAATCCTCAGTTAAATAAGTTTTATATAATTGAATAGCTCCTTCTTGTACTAGTTGATAAAGTCCTTTGTGGAACGATTTTTGTTTCATCACGTTTTTCGCCGTAACTTTCATAAATAACTCTGGCGTAAATTGTGGTAAATCTTCAAATTCAATCTTATCTTTACCAGTGAACAAAGTGTCCCCAATTTGATAGGTTCCTGTATCATATAGCCCGATAATATCACCAGCCACTGCTTCTTCTACGATTTCACGAGAATCAGCCATAAACTGGGTTGAGTTATTTAATTTTATTTTTTTCGATTCACGAGCTAACTTAACTTCCATGCCTTTTTCAAAACTTCCTGAACAGATACGAACAAATGCAATTCTATCTCTATGAGCTGGGTTCATATTTGCTTGAATTTTAAAGACAAATCCAGAAAAGTCTTTGTCATAAGGACTAACTTCGCCACCATCTTTTGTTTCATGCTCACTCGGTTTTGGTGCAAATTGTAAAAATGTTTCTAAAAATGTTTCCACACCAAAGTTTGTCAAAGCAGAACCAAAGAATACTGGGGTTAATTCACCTTTAGCAATTTTTTCTTCTGAAAATTCATTTCCAGCTTCAAGTAACAACTCAACTTCTTCCATTACTTGTGAAAAAATAGATTGTTGTTTTAATGGGTGATCCATTTCTAATTCTCTTTCGTCATTTAGAGGTAAAAACCTTTCACCATCAAATCGATCAGGACGATGAATTTCGATACGATTATTGTAAATATCATATAACCCTTCAAATCCTTTTCCCATACCGATTGGCCAGTTCATTGGATAAGAATCAATTTCTAACACTTCTTCTAATTCTTCTAGTAAATCAAGTGGCTCACGACCATCTCTATCTAGTTTGTTAATGAATGTAAAAATAGGAATACCACGCATACGACATACTTGGAAAAGTTTTTTCGTTTGTGCTTCAATCCCTTTAGCACTATCAATGACCATGACAGCACTATCGACTGCCATCAATGTACGATAAGTATCTTCCGAGAAATCCTCATGTCCTGGTGTATCTAAAATATTCACGCGTTTGCCTTGAAAATCAAATTGCATCACGGAACTTGTTACCGAAATCCCACGTTGTTTTTCAATATCCATCCAGTCTGATTTTGCATAGTTTCCCGTTTTTTTACCTTTTACAGTTCCCGCATTTCTAATTGCACCACCAAACAATAGTAACTGTTCCGTAATTGTTGTTTTACCAGCATCCGGATGCGAAATAATAGCAAATGTTCTTCTTCTATCGACTTCTTTTTGTTGATCAAATCCCATATATAGACTCCTCTTAATTTTCTATGTATTTATATTACTAATTTAGTAGAAATTCACGCTCTAGTATAACATAAAATCTCAAACAATAGATTTTATTTCATAAAATTTTAAAAAGGCAAAAGAAAATACCCTTGTCTCAGAGCGAAGACAAACTAATTACTCATTAAGCGTATCGGGTTATCTTTTTTATATTAAGACATGCAACAGTTATCCAATTTTTCATGTGCATTTTTCTTTATCTATTCCAACATTAACAGTCACGCCTTTTCTCTATTTTACCAAAAAAAGACAAAGCATCGAAATTTATCAATACTTTGTCTACCGTCAGAATGCCCTTAGTAAAATACCTACAGGTGTTCTTTCTTTATTCACTTTTTTTTGCAACAAATGATTCTAACATATCCTTAACATTTAACCCTGTTGTTTCTTTTAGTGTTTCTTGAGTAGAAGCTAAAAGGTTCGTAGCATAATTTGTGACACGATTCGCTCCACTATTGTCTCCACCTTGACCAGTATCTACAACAGAAATTTTCTCGATATTTCCTAATGGTTGTGCTGCTTGTTTCACTAATTCAGGTAAGATTTCAATAATCATACTCATAACAGCCGCTTCCCCGTATTGTTTAAAGGCTTCGGCAATTTGTTCTTTCGCTTTGGCTTCGGCTTCACCAATCGCTAGAATAGCATCCGCTTCAGCTTGCCCTTCCATTCTAAGTTGAGTAGCATTTGCTTTAGCCATTGCTTCCACTTTAAATTGTTGTGCTTCGGCTTCAGCTACTTCAGTTGCTTTTTCTGCTAAGGCTTCTTGTTCTTTAGCATAACGATCCGCGTCGGCTTTTTTCTTCACTTCTGAGTCGTATTGTCGTTCACGACGTTGAATTTCTTTTTCTTCTAATTCAATTTGTTTTTGACGCTCAATAACTTTAACTTCCATCTCTTGTTCGATAACGTGTTGTTGTGCTTTGGCACTTTCTAAATTATACGCTTGATCGGCTTTGGCTTTAGCAATATCTTGTTCTTGCTTATAAGCAGCTAATTTTAATTCTTTTTCTTTCGTTGCTTCAGCAATTTCTGTCTGACGTTGTAATTCTGCTTCTTGAGATTCTTTTTCCGCTTGTGCTTTTTTAATACGTGTTTCTTTGCTTGCTTCAGCTTCAGCAATTTCAGCATCACGTTTTACTTGAGCAATACGAGGTTTTCCTAATGAATCAAGGTAACCATTTTTATCTCGTACTTCTTTAATAGTAAACGACACAATCACAAGTCCCATTTTAGCTAAATCTACACTGGCTACTTCTTGCACACTTTGAGAGAACTTATCTCGGTTTTGATAAATTTCTTCTACTGTCATTGAACCTAATATCGAACGTAAATGTCCTTCTAACACTTCTCTGGCTTCATTTTCTAATTCTTCACGTGTTTTTCCTAAAAATTGTTCCGCTGCAGTTGCGATTTCTTCAACTGATGAGCCAATTTTAATAATGGATGTCCCATCAGCCATAACTGGTACACCTTGTTCAGTATAAACATCTGGTGTTGATACATCTAATTTACTTGATAAAAGACTTAAACGATTGCTTCTTTGGAAAACTGGTAAAACAAATGCTCCACCACCACGTACAATTTTGACACGATTTCCTTCATTGTCAGCATGGACATTTTTATTTCCTAAATAGCTCCCACTAATAATCAATGCCTCATCTGGTTTAGCTGTTTGATATTTTGAAACAAATACAATCAATAGCATGATTAGTATAAACACCACAAGCCCAATCGCAATAATCCCTAAATTCATTTACATTTCTCCTTTTATTTTAAAAATTTTCAACATATGGCACCACATAGCATACTCTTTCCCTAATTTCGATAATAAGAACTTCTTCACCCTTATTAATTGGTGTTTCCTGTTCCTTATAAAATGCCGCAGGACGACTCATCGTACCTGTAACATTGCTAATGGTAATCTCTCCCATTCCCTTAACAGGTATTGGCGTAATGACAGTTGCCACTCTTCCTTCTAATGTTTTTTCTGACACAGATAGGGTTGATTCAGAATTTTTTAGAGGAATTAATATGTAAAAGTTTAATAAAAATACAATAACTGATGATAGTAGAATGGCGATAATTAATACCCAGCCACTACCTAATGATGATAGCGTTTCCCCTAGATAGCCAAAAAGCGAAACAAATGCAATCCAAGGTACAATTAATACTGGATCAATTGGCCCATCAAACTGTAAGATGTCACCAACTAAAAATAAAACAACAGATAAAATAGTACAAAATATTAAAATATAAAAGTACACTTGTTCAATTGATTGTATTCCAAACATCTCTCCCACTCTCCTTCCCACCTTATTATTATTAGTTTACCAATATTTCAATCAAAACAACAGAAAAATCGTATATTTTCCAACCGATATTCGAAAATGGTATAAAAAAGACAAAGGACTTTCCTCCTTTGTCTAAAAAGATTATTCAGTTGATTTTAGTGCTTCAATCATATCCACATGTTTTAATTTTCGATGCATAATTAACATGACAATAAATGAAAATAGAATCGTTAGTAATGCTGAATACACATAACTAATTGGATGAACGGTTGTTGGAAACATCATCATATCAATTTCTGCTGTTTTAAGAACATAACCATGTAAAAGGACCCCTAATACAAATCCTAGTAAAATCCCTAAAACGGTTAAGATATTATTTTCTCTATACACATACATGGTCACTTCTCTATCGTAAAATCCTAATACTTTAATAGTAGATAATTCACGTATACGTTCAGATATATTAATATTGGTTAGATTATACAACACGACAAACGCAAGTAACGCTGCTGAAATAATTAATACCCATACTACGATATTTAAACTAGACATCGTATCATCCATCGTTTTACCTATTTGACTGGTAAAGGAGACATTTGCAGCATAATTACTTTTCATTAATTTATCAGCTAAATTATCTTCTTGTTTGTCACTTAATGACTTATCAAATTTCAGCAATTCCACATTATATTCAGGCTTTTTATTAAACGTTTTTTCAAAATAACTTGGTGTCATGTACACAAAATGCATGGCATAGTTTTCAACAACCTCTTGAACTTTTACCGTCATATCTTTATTGTCTGTATCTCTGATAGTTAATTCATCTCCAGATTTTACATCAAAGAAGTTTGCTAACTTTTCATTGATAATGACTCCATCATTAGATAACGTGTATGTGTCACCAGATTTTCGGTTATTGAATGTAATAAATTCTGCTAACCTCTTCTCTTGCTGCGGAACATCCACTGTCACTTCTCGACTTATGTATCCTTTTTTGACAACGGTCATATTGTGTTGAGATAGAGTCAAACTTGTTTTAATCTGACTATCATCTGCTTTTATTTTCTCATAATTTTCTTTTTCTTGAGTCGTACTATCTTCATTAATGGTTACTGTCGCATCATAATGCCATATTTTATTAAACTGAAGATTAACAATATCACCGATTGAATCTTTCAATCCAAATCCAGTTAAAATCATTGCTGTACAGCCTGCTATCCCTAAGACTGTCATCAACATACGTTGTTTATAACGAAATAGATTTCTAGCTGTTACTTTTTGATTAAAACTAAATTTAGACCATAACCAAGATATTCTTTCTAATAAAATACGTTTACCTGGTTTAGGTGCTTTGGGTCTCATCAATGTAGCTGGAGTACTCAATAAATCAACTCTTAATACAAGAAGTGATGCTAATAACGTACAAAGTAAAGCTACTATAATTGATTGAATGGTGTAACTTGGATAATGAGTAATAATCACAGATGGCAAATTATACATACTACCATATGCATCAAAAATGACAGTTGGAAATAAATAATAACCTATTGCCAGTCCAATTAAACTTCCAATAATACTGGCTGTTGTAGAGTAAACAATATATTTTTGTGAAATTTCCCAATTTGTATAACCTAAGGCTTTTAGTGTTCCTATCTCTCCACGCTTTTCATCCACCATACGTGTCATAGTTGTTAAAGAAATAAGAGCAGCTATCATAAAGAAAAATACTGGAAATACTGTGGCGATGGAAGAAATCCGATCAGCATTATCTTGAAATTCTGCATAAGAAGGATTATCTTCTCTTGAAAAATAATGATAAGTTGGTGCTTTTAAGTCATCAATGGTTTGTTGATTTTTTGCTAATTCTTCTTTTGACTCTACTAATTTTTGTTCTTCTTGTTCTATTTTTTTCTTTTCTTCATTTAATGTATTACTAGCTTCTTCTAGTGTTTTTTCCTGTACTTCATCTACAGGTAATCCTTGCTGTTTTGCTGTTTCGATTAACTGTTTATTATCATTTAATTCTTTTTCTTTTTCAGCTAATTGTTTTTTTCCATTTGTTAATTGTGTCTCGCCATCAGTTATCTGTGTTTTAGCTTTAGCTAATGACTCATTTGCTTCTTTTTTCATTGCTTCTAGTTGTTCTGATGGGCGATTTTTCAAAGTATTTTTTAAATTTTTGACATCTGTATCATAGTAGTTATTATAAGCTTTACTATAACTTGCTGTCTTTTCAGTATTAACATATTTAATATACGCTTCTGTGTAAACGGGTAACGTAAATACCTCTTCTTTTATATAACCAAAATAATCAATGGTTCCTTTACCAACTGTTGTATAGCCTCTGGAAACTTTATCTATATACATAGGACTATTCACAAATCCAACAACTTTATAACTAGTTTGTGAGACACTTTTGCTATCATCTAACTGAATTGTTAACGTATCACCGATTTTATAAAATTGATTGTCTTGTACTTGAGTATCAAGTGCCATTTCATTATCTTTTTCTGGTAATTTTCCTTTTACAAGGACTGGTTTGTTAAGTTCATTTTTTCTAGATTCATAGGACATTAATTTTAAGACATGATTATTTTCTTTTGTAAGAACATCTAAACTATATGACGGTTCAACTGTTTGGACAGTCTTGTCTTCCTTGATTAATTCAATGTCTTTGTCTTCTAATCCTGTTGTTGACACAAGTTTTGTATCCATTAATTTATAGTCTTTATAATAATTATCTGCTGTATTTAACATGTCAGGGCCTGTTGCTTTAATACCTGCGTAAAATCCAACACCTAACATAATAATTAATAGGATTGAGATAAATCTCGCCTTAGATTGATACATTTCTCGAAAAGTAGATGTCCATAATGCTTTTTTCTTTTTCATTTAGCTGAACCTCCCTTTACCATTCTAACTCGCTGGCTTTTACTGGATGGTCATTTTTTTCAATACTTCTTACTTTTGCATCATTGATTCTAATAACGCGATCGGCCATTTTTGCAATTTCTGAATTGTGTGTAATCACAATCACAGTTGTACCATATTTTCGGCAAGTTTCTTCCAAAATAGCCAATATATGCTTACCTGTTTCAAAATCCAAAGCTCCAGTAGGTTCATCACATAACAATAATTTAGGATTTTTAGCTAGTGCTCTAGCAATGGCTACACGTTGCTGTTCACCTCCAGATAATTGAGCAGGAAAATTATCTTTACGATGATCCAATTGAACCATCTCAATCACACTATCGACATCTAATGCCTTTGGTGAGACTTGTGATGCTAACTCAACATTTTCTTTAGCCGTTAAGTTAGGTACCAAATTATAAAATTGAAAAACAAATCCTACATCTACACGACGATACTTTGTCAATTCCTTTGCATTGAATGTTGCAATATCTGTTTCATCCACAATAACTTGACCTTCATTACAACTATCCATACCACCTAAAATATTTAAAACAGTTGATTTTCCTGCGCCACTTGGTCCTAGTATTACAACAAACTCACCTTTCTCAATTGAAAAATTAATATCATTATTCGCAACAATGATACTATCTCCCATTTTATAACGTTTATACACATTCTTTAATTCCACATAACTCATCTAATCCCTCCTTTTTTCTCACTTATTATTGTAACAAAAGATGGATTATTTAAACATTCATAACATAAAAAAACAGAACGCTTTTTCTTTTTATGGTAATATCATATAATGACAAGCAACTACAAAAAAGGAGTACAACATGACTAAGAAAAACAAGAATAAAAAATCATCACCTATTCAATATATCATTGGGTTAGTGATTTGTATTATATTGGTAGTAGCAGGTGTAAAATCACCTGAAACATTAATGGCGTTTTTACCATTTGAGCAAAATCATTCTGTCACAAAAAATGAACACACTAATAGCTCAATTCAAAAGGATAATCCAGGTCCAGTTGAACATGGTAAAGCAAAGTTTACAGCAGAAGAATTGAGAAATAGTTCAAAAGGATGGATAGAATATGGCAAATTAGATAAACTTGGTAGACCAACTACTGCCAATGCCCTTATTAAACCCAATATGGTCAATACAGGCACATCTGCTAACCAAAGTATTCGTCCTCCTGGTTTTATTTCTGGTTTAGAACCTCATAACCATTCGCGTGGCCATTTGATTGGAAGACAACTTGGCGGAACGGGCGACAAGTTAGAAAACTTGGTCACGCTATATCAAAATCCAGTTAACACTCCCTTCATGACAAAATATGAAAATATGGTTCGAAAAGCTGCTGATGATGGGGAAACAATTCGATATCGAGTGAAGCCGGTGTATAATGGAAAAGAACCTATGCCTATTGCAGTCGATATAGAAGGTAAAGGTTTAAGTAAACAATCAAACATTGATTTTTATGTCACAATTGAAAACAAACAATAATGGAGTTGAGGTTAATGGAGACGTTTAAACAACTAGCACTAATGACAACAAATACTTCACCTGCACATTTTTTAACTCTCATTAAAGAAAAAAATCTGCAAGAGATGACAGACTATTTTATTTTTAACAATGACAAAAATAGCCAACAATTTTATCAAGCATTGGACTTTTTAGCAGATGATGGGATTTGGACAAAAGAAGACTTAACAGACTACACCTTTATTGCACAAACCATTGACAATGATTATATTGTCGCAACAGATGAACAAACACTAGTTATCCCTTATTCTTGCTATCAATCTGATAGTGAATCATTTGATGTATCTGTCTTCACCTTTTTTTCACTTGTTGAGGATAATGAACTACACTCAAAAATCATCGCCAAAATAGACTAGAGGATAGGTTCCTGCTAGTCTATTTTTTACATTAAAAATACTATATGTTAACAATATCACTCTATACTTTCATTTACTAAATTTTCCGTTTACAGTGACATACTCAACAAAATAAATCATAACATAAATTAAAGTAAAAAAAGACAGTCGTTTAATTGATGTGTTTTTAAATCTTTTAATAACCCCAAACCAAAAAGTGAATGACCAAAAACCAACAATACAATGATACTAATATGATGGTATTGTAAATACCCCATATAAATCATGAAATGCTAAACACTATTAAGAAACAAAAAAATTTTTATTAAAAATGATATAACGCGTTTCAATTGAGGTATGCTATTATATATTTTTTGCTTTTTTTCCACCCTGTTCTCCCTGATACAATCCTTTTATGACTATATACTTATCCTTCATAACAATCTTACTTAAAGTTTTTCAAAAAAACGATACTCACTTTTTTATATTATATTAAATAAACGGAAAAATAATGACATTAGAAAAACTAATGAAACTAATAACATGTTTATGTCTTAAAAAATGTATCGTTATCTAATCAATTCACCTAATCATCATAATAAAAACTATGAACTGAAGCTTATTCCTCCAATTCATAGTTTTAATCACATTTAATCTATTACAATTAATTCTTTTGGATACTCATTTAAAATCTGACAGCCATCTTTTGTTACGACAACTAAATCTTCAATTCGAACACCAACTTCTCCAGAAATATAAATACCGGGTTCAATTGAGAAAATCATTCCTTCTTCAACTATATCTGTATTACTTGCTGATACATCTCCAGCCTCATGTACCTCTGTGCCGATAAAATGTCCTGTCCTATGAGTAAAGTACTCTCCATATCCTTTTGAGTCAATATAATCTCTTGCCGCTGCGTCAATATCACATAAACGAACGCCAGGTTTAACTGTTTCAATTGCTCGCTTATTTGCTTCGAGTACCGTTTCGTATACATCACGGCTTTTATCAGATACCTCTTTATAAAAAACAGTTCGCGTCATATCAGAACAATACCCATTTTTCACACCACCGATATCTAAAATAATACTATCACCAGGTTTTACCTTTGAATCGTCATTCATATGATGCGGATCAGCTCCATTAGCACCATAAGCGACAATTGGTTCGAATGAGAAGCCATCATTACCTAATTTATGATAAATTTTTTCTAATCGTTCCGTCATGTTTAATTCAGTTAATTCTTCTGGGATTAAACCGATTAATTGATTCATCGCCAAATCATTATCATGAGAGGCTTCTAACATTTTTTCTATTTCTTCTTCAGTTTTAACTGCTCTCACTTTATCAATGACATTGGAACTTAACGTATATTGACTAATAGGTGCATCTAATTCTTTCATAATATCTAATAAAAAATGGGCTGCCCAATTTTTTTCAACTGCTATTGGTTTGTTACGATCTAGTTCTTTAGCTAATGTTAAAACACCCATTCCTTTATCAGTATCATCAACAAAAATAATTGGCATTCCTAATGATTCTTCAGAAACAGGAAACAATCGATTTATCACAGCTACGTGGTGGCCATCTTCTTTAATAATTAAAGCAACTAAACGTTCTCCCGGATCAATGGATTGTCCTGTCAAGTAGGCAATTGATGCCTGATCCGATACGATTAATTGAGGTAACTGTTGTCGTTTCATCTCTTGTAATACACGGTTCATTCGTTCTTTATTCATTAAACTTCGTCTCCTTTTTCTTGAATAAAAAAACGGTAGAAAACTCTACCGTTTCACTTATTTTATTGTACTTCATAACGGCATTCACCGTCTAGGTAAGTTGCTTCTAAATTTAATGATTTGTCTAGAACAATAAAGTCAGCCGCACGACCTGGCTTAATCATGCCACATACGTCATCTATTTTACAACTAATGGCGGGAACATAACTTGCCATCATAATGGCTTCAGCAGGTGTCGCAATCCCCCACTCTACCACGTTTTTAACAGCTTCTTTTAATTTCAAAATACTACCGGCTAGATTTCCCTCTTGCATTCTGGCAGTGCCATCTTTAACCGTTACTTTAAATTCACCCAACATATATTCTCCATCAGGCATCCCCCCAGCCATCATACAATCAGTAATTAGTGCCACATGATCTCGACCAGTTGAATCCATTAAAATTTCAGCAGCTGTAGGATGAACATGATGACCATCACAAATTAATTCTGAAAAAACATGTTCCAAACTAAGTGCTGCTCCTACCATTCCTGGCTCTCGGTGATTTAAACCACGCATCCCATTATAAGTATGAACAAAGACACTTGCACCTGACTCAACTACTTCTTTCGCTTGAGCAAGTGTGGCATTACTGTGACCAAGAGACACAACAACTCCTTCATTTGTCACTTGTTGAACAAATTCTTTTACGCCTTCTCTTTCAGGAGCCAATGCTATTTTTTTAATCATGCCACCAGAAGCGTCTTGCCATTCATGAAATACTTCAATACTTGGGTCTGAAAAGTAACCAGGATTTTGAGCTCCTTTATGTTCTTCCGTGAAAAACGGACCTTCAAAATAAATCCCTTGGATTTTAGCTCCATTGACTTGATTTTTTACTTTACCAATTGTTGTCGCCACTTCTTTCAGTCTCTTGTGATCAGACGTCAATGTTGTGGGTAAAAAAGAAGTCACTCCACATGATAAAAGGGCTTCTGACATGACTTTTAATCCGTCAGCATCGTTATCCATGACATCATGGTTCTTAAAACCATGAATATGAGTATCTACCAGTCCTGGTGCTACCCATTTGCCAGATAAATCAATTAATTCATCATACTCATTAGGTATCTCATGTGTAACGTTTCCAAAAATATCGTCATTTATTTCCAAATAGCCCGGTCCAACTTCTCCACTTGCCAAAAAAAATTTATCAGCGTAAATTACTTTTTTCATTGCTAACACTTCTTTCTTTTCTTGTATATCTTAAAATTATCATTATTTAATTCATTAGTCAATAATTGGTCTAGATATTTCATAAACGCTTCGTTTGTTAATGTACTGTATATTTTTTTATGAATAATAGAAGAAAAATAAAAGGGTTTTTATTCCACATTTAGAAAGTTTAATGTTATAATACAGAAATATTATTACTATGCTTTTTATTTTTGGATGATATGGGAGAGATTAGTATGGATACTAAAGAAAAAGTGTTCTTTAAATGGCAAGGTGGACGCTATGAAGGCATCATTGAAAAAGAATATGAGAATTCTGTTTTAATTGAAGTCAATAATCCCGATGATGAATTAAAAGATAAATATTTAAGTCGAATCGTCGTGAGTAAAAAAGAGATTAAAAAGAAATAATGATTAAAAAAGTAGTTAGCCTGTTAGGCTAGCTACTTTTATTTCTGTCTATATGTAGATAAAAATGTTTCTAAACTTAATGTGGCTTTTTTTAGTTCTTCCATTTCCGGTAAATAAACAATTCTAAAATGATCTGGAGTAGACATATTAAATCCTTTTCCATGAACCAATAAAATTTGGTGTTCATGTAAAAAATCTAACACAAATTTTTCATCATCTCGGATATTAAATTTCTCTATATCTAGTTTTGGAAAAATGTAAAAGGCTGCTTGTGGTTTTTTCACTGTTACACCAGGAATCGCATTTAAAGCATTGGTTATGTATTCACGTTGCTCATAAATTCGTCCACCTGGTAAGAGTAATTCATCCACACTTTGATGCCCACCTAAAGCTGTTTGGATAATTTGCTGCGACAATACGTTTGAACATAATCGCATAGAAGCTAACATATTAATTCCTTCAATGTAACCTTTAACGTGTTTCTTTTCTCCACTAATAACCATCCAACCGCAACGAAATCCTGCTACACGATGAGATTTGGATAACCCATTAAACGTTACCACGCATAAATCAGGGGCTAAACTAGCAATTGATACATGTTCCAAACCATCCATTACTAATCGATCATAAATTTCATCTGAATAAATAATTAATTCATGTTCTCTCGCCAATTTTACAATTTCTAATAATAACTCTTTTGAATAAAGAGCTCCAGTTGGATTATTAGGATTAATCAACACAATCCCTTTCGTTTTTGGTGTGATTTTACTTTTGATATCCTCAATATCAGGATACCAATCAGCTTGTTCATCACATACATAATGAACCGCACGACCACCTGATAGTGTAATCGCTGCTGTCCATAAAGGATAATCTGGCATAGGAACAAGTACTTCATCATCATTATCAATTAGTGCCTGCATAGATAATGTAATTAATTCGCTAACACCATTTCCAGTATAGATGTCATTAATCGTAACATTTGGCATTTTCTTTAATTGGCAGTATTGCTGAATCGCTTTTCGCGCCGAAAAAATTCCTTTTGAATCTGAATAACCTTCAGATTCTCTAGCATTCGTTATTAAATCATGAATAATTTCATCAGGGGCTTTAAAGCCAAACGCAGCAGGGTTTCCAGTATTTAATTTTAATACATCAACCCCTCTAGCTGTCATTCTATCTGCCTCTTCTAATACAGGACCTCTTACATCATAGCTAACATAATCTAATTTGGATGATTTTTTAAATTGTCTCACTAACTTTCCCCCTAATAAAAAACTCGCTTCATTTTTTTCTAAATTACACCTATAAACAATGAAAGACAAGTTAATTTTTCTTTAAATTATTTATGGTGTGTCTTTTCCTTCTACTGCCGTTGACGCACCAACTAGTTTTCCAGCTGGATCCAGTCGTTTTTCCACCAATCCTAGTACCCAATCTGTTACAATCGCCATCAGTGCAGTGGGTAATGCTCCAACTAAAATAATAGCCGTTCCATCAGTCGCGTTTGTTCCACGGATAATAATATCTCCTAACCCACCAGCTCCAACAAATGATCCAATTGCTGTAATGCCTATTGCTACGACAAGGGCATTTCTAATTCCTGCCATCAGAACAGAAATAGACAATGGCAATTCAATCATCCATAAACGTTGGAAAGACGTCATTCCCATTCCTTTTCCTGCATCAAGTATGTCTTTATCGACTTGTGTCATACCTGTATAAGTATTAGAAATAATTGGTAAGAGAGAATATAAAAATACCGTAATAATAACCGTATTCACCCCTAAACCAAAGGCAAGCATTAATAGAGATACCATTGCCAGCGATGGAACAGTTTGAATAACATTGGCAGCTCCAATCACCCAATCTACTAAATGCTTCTTTTTTGCAATAAAAATTCCAATAGGAATTCCCACAATAGCTGCAAAAAATACCCCGTAGATTGAAATAAGAAAATGTCTAACAAATTGGGAGAGGACATAGCCACTATTGTTTTGTAAATAATAAAAGAACTGTTGCATTATATTCATATCTTGCATTATTTTTCCCCCTCAAAAAAGTTATTTTCTCTTAAGAATTTTTTGGCGACTGTTTCGGGTTCTAATAGATTATTATCTGCTTCGTAATTAAGTCGTTGCATGGTTTTTGTATCTATTTTCCCAGACAATTTAAGTAATGCTTCTTTTAATTTTAGATTTTTATTCATCACATCATTATCAATCACAATACTACCATCATAAGGTGGGAAAAATCTCAAATCATCTTCTAACACAACTAAATCATAACTTGCAATACGTCCATCTGTTGAATACCCTAAAACAACATCCATTTTTCCAGCAGCAACCGCATCATATACAAGACCTATTTGCATAGGATAAACCTTTTTAAAATCGACGTCATATGTGTCTGAGAATGCTTGATACCCATCTCCATCACGTTTCATCCAAGATGTATCAACACCAGCTGTTAGTTGATCGGCAACATTTTTCAAATCACTAATTTTTTTCAAATTATATTTTTCAGCTGTTTCCTTTGATACCATAAAAGCATAAGTATTAGCGAATCCATAAGAAGGTAACCATGTTTGATGATATCGCTTGTTAAATTCTTCTGAAACAATATCAAACGCTTTTTCTGGATCTTTTTCAGCAGGTAAATTTAGTGTCCCACTTAAGTCCGTCCCTGTATAACGACCAGCAGAAATATCAATATCTCCATTAACCATTGCATTGTGTGCTACTGTACTTGTTCCCAAATTATTGATAAGAACGACTTTATCATCTGTATAATGTTCAATCATCCCTTTAACTAAATTGGCTAATATCTGATTTTCCGTTGTGGCCAAAGATCCGACACGAATGGTTTGAGTATCTCCTTTTCCACCACCTAATCCAGGTAATTCGCAACCTGTTAAAAAGAGAAGCCCTATCATTAAAATGAATAATAATTTGTTTTGTTTTGTTCTCATTAACTATTAGCCTCCTTCATTTTAGGAGATAGTCTTTTTTCTAATAGTCCTAACAAAAAATCACTTATTAAAGCTAGTAGCACCACTGGAATAGTTCCTCCAATAATTAATTCTGGTTTGTATAGGTTCAATCCACTAAAAATTAAATCACCTAAACCACCACCACCAATATACGAGGCTAAAGTTGCCCAAGCAATAACGTAAACCGTTCCTAAACGAATACCACGCATAATTGTAGGCAAGGCAAGTGGAACTTCTACCAAACGAATTTGTTCATAGTCGGTCATCCCCATTCCTTTAGCTGCATCTACCATATTAGGATCTACTCCTTTAATACCCAAATATGTATTTCTTAAAATAGGTAGAAGCGAATAGATGAACAACGCGACAACTGCGGTCATTTTCCCGACCCCAAAAAAAGGTATAAACATTGTTAATAAAGCTAAAGAAGGAATAGTTTGTAATACACTAGCAAGTCCAATGATAATGTTTGCTAATTTATTTGTGCGAGTCAATGCAATACCTAAAGGTACCGCTACAATCACACCAAGTAGTAAAGCGATGACTGAAATATATATATGTTCAAATGTTTTGACAACTAATTCATTTCCATTTTCCAATAAGAAGGTATTCATTATATTTCCTCCTTCTCTACTGGTGTTTCATCTTCAGATGATGAATCCTCTTCTCCCCAAATCGTATCATAAACCATGTCTACAAGAGATGAACGAGTTAAAATTCCGACTAGTTTTTTATTGTCATCAACTACTGGCACATATTTCAAACCACGTTTTAAGATACGTTGAATGGCATCTCTTAAAAGGGCTGTTTGTTTTATATAGAATACATCAATTTCCATGATGTCCCCAACACTTGTCGAGTACCCACGCTTATCATTAATAGACTCAACATCAATAAAGCCTTTTAAGACATTATTTCCATCGACAACAAGTAACGTATCCACTCGTTTTTCACGCATTAAACGAATCGCTTGAGACAATGATTTTTCTGGTGTAATCGAAATAGCACGTTTCATCATGACTTCACCTACTGTAATAAAATCTTGCTGACTATGCATCAAACGTTCTTCTCCGATTAATTCGCGGACAAAATCATTCGCTGGATTACGTAAAATATTTTCAGGCGTGTCACATTGAACCACTTTTCCATGACTCATGACTACAATTTTCGTTGCTAATTTTAGTGCTTCATCCATATCATGTGTAACAAATACAATCGTTTTCCCCATTTTTTCTTGCAATTCTTTAACAAAATCTTGTAATGAATCGCGAGTAATAGGATCTAATGCTCCAAAAGGCTCATCCATCAAAATAATATTTTGATCAGCAGCCAACGCACGAATCACACCGATACGTTGTTGTTGTCCACCAGATAATTCATTTGGATAGCGATCAAGCATTTCTTTAGGAAGCTCAACTAGCTTAATCAATCTTTCTGCTATTTCATTGCGTTCTTCTTCAGGCCATTTTAGTAATTTCGGTACCAATGTAATATTTTCTCGAATTGTCATATGAGGTAATAAACCAATATTTTGGATGACATATCCAATACTACGTCTTAAATCAACAGGATTTTCTTTTGTGATATCTTTTCCATCAATTAAAATCTTTCCTGATGTTGGTTCAATCATACGATTAACCATACGCATTGCAGTTGTTTTACCGCTACCACTTGTTCCGATAAAACAAATAAATTCACCATCCCCAAATGATAAATTTATGTCAGATACTGCCTTTTTATTTCCTTTATAAATTTTCGATACATTTTGAAATTCAATCAAAATTTTGCAACTCCTTTTTATTTAGTTTATTTAAGTGTGAACGATTTTAACTCAATATGCAAATTTCATTTATCCTGATCATAAAACTATCGTATTTCCCACTTTATCAAACCATCTGCACATATATCTGTACCAGATTTTATTTGATGAAGTGTTTTATTATCATCTATTTCCTCAATATAGCTATCCACTGTTTCCCCATAGCGAATTTCTTTATTAAATTTAATGATCACTCGACTTGGAACATGACTAATCAAAAAATCATAAGACATACTATCCATCATCCAAGCAGGATAGGTGGCATTATTAACATGATGATTATCATCAATGTCCCAAAAACTCACACCAAACGAGCGATTGATCGATTCTGATTGTAATGTTGGAATTTTTTCTCCACGTTTTATTCGTTTTGTTTTCTCAGATTGAAAAGGTAAAATAACTTCATCTGGAACGGCATGAACTTTTCTGGTGGTATTATCCATTAGTGCGAAGGTTGACTCCATAAAAGCCAATTCATTGTTTTTTTTATCATGTAACCAAAATTTTCGATAACAAAAATATTTATTATAACTTTCAGCTTGAGTCGTTATAAAAACATCATCTCCAGAAACTGGTAAAGAATGTATGGTTAAATCATGTTCAGTAATAATCCAATTGATATTAAAACTTTGAAGTAACGTCTCATTAACACCTAAAGAATCACTTTGATTAGCAGAAGTTCGTATCATCATCTTTATCAGTGTTGGAACTTTTAATAACCCTTCAGCATCACAATCATAATAAGGAATTGTGTACTTTTCAGTAAACGTATTTGTCATATTATCAACCTCTCATATGTTTTTAATCAATTATATCATAAAAATAGTGTTTATCTTATCATGGCGATTAAGTAAAAAAGATTCTCATAAAACTCTAATTTATTGATTTGTCCGTCTTTTACAAGTAAAATAAGACCAATAATAAGATTATTTAGATATATTGTTAGGAAAGTAGGAAATAAGATGACACAAGACAACAAAGCATTATTTATCATCTTTGGGGGAACTGGAGATTTAGCTAAAAGAAAACTTTATCCGTCTCTTTTTCGTTTATTCCGTAAAGGAGCTATCAACAAACATTTTGCTGTTATAGGAACAGCTCGTCGTGAATGGACAAATGAACACTTCAGAGAAGTCATAACAGACAGTATTCAAGAATTAAACCCTACCCCAAAAGAGCTTGATTCTTTCACATCACATTTTTATTATCAAGCACATAATGTTACCAATACACAAGAGTACGTTACTCTTGAAAAACTTGCTAGTGAACTAGATAATACTTACCAATTGAATGGTAATCGTGTATTTTACCTAGCTATGGCACCAAGTTTCTTTGGAACAATTGCTCAACACATTAAATCTGAGCATATTTTAAGTGAGAATGGTTTCAACCGCTTAATTATCGAAAAACCATTTGGAACAGATTATCAAACAGCAAAAGAATTAAATGATTCTATTTCTGCCGCATTTACTGAAGATCAGATTTTCCGTATTGATCATTACTTAGGAAAAGAGATGGTTCAAAATATTTCTGCCATTCGTTTTGGAAATAATATTTTTGAATCGTTATGGAATCACTACTATATTGATAATGTTCAAATCACGTTGGCAGAATCTTTAGGTGTAGAAGAGCGCGGAGGGTATTATGATAAGAGTGGTGCATTAAAGGATATGGTACAAAATCATATTCTACAAATAGTCGCACTTTTAGCTATGGAACCACCAACCATCTTTTCTGATCATGCCATTCGAACTGAAAAGATTAGTGCATTAGAATCTATTCGTATCTACAACGAAAAAGAAGTCAAAGAAAATGTTGTACGAGGACAATATTCTAAAGGTCATCTTGGTAGTAATCAATTCCCAGGGTATCATGAAGAAAAAGATGTCGACCCTACCTCTTCAACTGAAACATTTGTGGCCGGAAAATTAATGATTGATACGTTTCGTTGGGCAGGTGTTCCTTTTTATATTCGTACTGGGAAACGTCTGACTGAAAAAGGAACACGTATTAATATTGTCTTTAAAACAACACCAATTAACGTATTCCGTTCAGCAGATCAAACAGAAGATATTCCTGAAAATATCTTAACCATTTATATCCAACCTACTGAAGGATTTTCTTTAACGTTAAATGGCAAAGAAATCGGATCAGGCTTTGCAATGGATCCTGTTAAACTAAATTATCGTCACTCAAGTGAAACATTAGAAAACAGTCCTGAAGCATATGAAAAATTACTTTTAGACTGTCTAAAAGGAGATGCCACTAACTTCACTCATTGGGATGAAGTAGCTGCATCATGGAAAATTGTTGACGTTATTAAACATGTATGGGACAAGGATACTTCCAACATTCCAACGTATCCTGCTAGGACGATGGGACCTAAAGAAGCCTTCGACTTACTTGAAAACGATGGACGTTCATGGGTTTGGGAACCTGATCAGTGGTATAGAGAAAAAGAATTATTAAAATAAAAAAGGTGAACTTGATTACATCATCAAGTTCACCTTTTTTATTTTAACCAAAGTAATCCTTCATAAAAGAAGCCGTTTCTGAATCTAAACCAAGTTCCAAAAAATTTTCATCGATTGGTTGAATTCTGTTTAGATTGTAGCCATCATATTTGTCAATTTCGTGTAGTATATGTCTAATATCATATAATACTTCTTTTTCAAAAAACCATTCCTTTAACCTTGTTTGTGTCAATTTTCCTTCTTGTTTTATATCATCTAAATGCTTATCCATTTTTTCTATACTCTTTACAATATTATGAATAATTTTTTCTTCTTTTTTTTCTTTTATTTCCATTTTAAACACTCCATTATTATTTATTCATTGTACAATGACAAAGAAATTTATTTTCTATTTAATTTAGTAATGACGTTTATCTCTTTTTTTGATATCATTAGAATAATCTCATTTTTTAATTATTTTATAATCAGAAAGGAGGAAATCACATGGACATAAGACAGCTAACTTATTTTGTTGCAATTGCCGAAGCAAATACGATTTCCGACGCTGCTAAAAAATTAAATATTGCTCAATCAGCATTAAGTCAAATGCTAAAACAATTAGAAACTGAATTAGGGACCATTTTAGTTGAACGTCACAAAAAACAACATCATCTTACCCCTAGTGGTCGTATTATGTATAACGAGGCGTTATCTATTATTGCGCAAATCAACTTAGCGAAACAACGTATTCACGATAGTACAGTAGGAACTCTAGGCTCCCTTAACATCGGAGTGGATTCACTCTTATCCACAGTATTATATACAAATATTAAAGACTATGTAAAAAAATATCCTGATATTAAACTCAATTTTTTTCAAAATGATCAATTCACATTAAAAGAAAGGCTAGATGAAAGACAAATTGATGTAGCTTTGACTCACTACACTCTTGATCAAAAAGAATATACTATAGCTCACAAAGAAACGGTTCCTGTTTACCTCGTTTACTCTGAAAACTATGACAAACATTGGACAATGAATGAAATTCTTAATCAATCAAAAGATATCATTTTACCATTGCATAAAGAAGAAGAACTTTATAGGGATCTTGTTATTTGGTTAAATCTTACTACTAATAGTAAAAAACAAATAACAAGCTGTACAGATGTTAAATTACTTTTACAACTTATAAAGACTAAACAATGTATCAGTTTTGTTCCAGAATTTTTACTTAGTGAATTGCCCAAAAGTATTCATGTCCATAAACTTACCCATCCAAAGTTACATTATTCTTATAAATGGATTTATCTAAAACATCGATATTTTCCACACATTATGACCGAATTTTTATCATTTTAATTATATTTAATCATTTAAAAAATACTTTTTGATTAGTGTAACAACAAATTAAAATTAAAAAAACAACTCATATAAATTTGATGAATGACATATTACGTTTAAAAATTCTTTAAAATATTTCTTAGCTAAGAGCACTCTTATTAAATCATTTATTTATGACTCTTTTTGTAACTAAATGTGAAAAATGCTATCATAAATATTAAAATCTCTTTAACAATAGAAAAAAGCCACCAATATCATTAATTGGTGACTTTTTTATTACACTAACGTTGTATCCTCTTTTTCTTCTTCGTATAATCCTGACACTTCCTTGTACCAAGTAAATAAATGTATTACGATAACTTTAATGGCCGCATATCCAGGAATCCCTAAGATAACGCCCAGTACACCAAATAGTTTACCAGCTGATAATAATACAAAAATAATGGTAATAGGATGAATATCTAATTGACTACCTAAAACAAGTGGCGATACGACTCTACCTTCAATGGTTTGTTCCAAAACAAAAACAATAATCACAGCTATTAACATCTTAGGACCATTTACCAACGCTAAAACAATTGCTGGGATAGTTGCTAAAGCTGAACCAATATAAGGAATGAGATTTAGTACACCAGCCAAGATACCTAACGTCACACTGTATTCCAATCCTATTACACTAAAACCAATCATAAACATAACAGCTACTGCAAAGGCAACTGTCACTTGACCTCTAACATAAGAAGATAATTGCTTATTGATATCTTCCAACACTTTCAGCGTTGGTTTTCTCATTTTAGTAGGTATTACGGGGGTAATATATGGTACAAGTTGTTTTCCATCTTTTAATAAATAAAATAAAATAAATGGAACAGTAATTGTAGTAACAACAACATTCGCAACAGCTCCCACAATATTACCTAGACTATTAAATGTTGTTTTTGAAACAGAACTAGCTAAACTACTAATGGATGTGATTAATTCATTAAAATATTTTTCAAATGGTTCACTAAACTCACTTAAAGCTGGGAGAGCCAAAAATTCTGTCGTCTTTTGTTCAATAATATCCCAATAATGAGGCCATTCTGTGACAAAACTTTTGGTCTGATATTCAATTTTAGGAATCAAGATGACAATTCCCCAAATAATTAAACCTAGAATGGTAATAAAAAGAGCACTTATCGTATACACACGCTTAATACCACGTCTCTCAAAAAAATTTACGACTGGATTTAATAAATAATATAATAATCCAGATATAATGATTGGCACACCAACAATACCTAAAAATTGTGCAACTGGTGTAAATAAGTGTGATACTTGTGTAAACACTAATAATATTAATAATACGAGCAATATAACCATTAACCCAGTAATAAGTTTATTATTTAAAAATAAACGATAAAATAAAGATTTGGTATTTCCTTCTTTTTTTACTTTCAACTACTTTCCCCCTAACGATATGTAATAATAGTCCCTTCATTAATGACAGGGAATGTATATGGTTCTAAATAGATAGCGTTAGATAATTCGTCCATTCCTTCTGGACTTTTAAACATTAATGACACATGGCCCATAGAGTCTAATTGTCTATTAGCTATAGGACCAATTTTTACAACATGGTACTCTTGATCATCAAAAGAAATAGTCCCACCAACTTCAATGTTAAACGGTTCATCTGTTTCAATTGTTTGAATAACAGAAAATTTTTCTAATTCATTTGTTACTTTTTCTCCAAATAAAATAATCATTTCATCTTTTGCATCCATTGAATGCTCGCCAATTTGTTTGACAACTGCTTTTATCATAAAGACATCTTCCCCACTTTTATAGTATTTATGATATAACTATACCACAATAATAAATAAGACTCTCATTTTATGCTAGATTATTTGAAAAGTATTAAAAAAGAAGAAGGGCTTCCCATCCTTCTTCTTTTTCATGTATTAACTATTTTTTTTATTTCTTTTATGTTTACCAAACCAACTAATAGAAAGTAATGACAACATTAACAATCCTAAAATAAATACTTTTTTATTCTCTACTTCTCCAGTTTTAGGTAACGCTTTGGTTATTTTAGAGCCTTGTTGCGTATGTTGTGTTGATGATTGATTTGATGTAGCGCTATATTTATTTATATTTCCATCAATAAATCCAATAGGTGCTTGCGATATCACGCTATTTTCGGATTTTTTATCTTCTTTATCTTTTTCTGAGTTATCTTTGTTTTTTTCAAAAGGTGGATTTCCCTCTTTTGATTTATCATCAGAGTCTGTTCCTTTTTTATCGTTATCCTTCGTTAATTCATCTTCTTTTTTAGTTGGTAAATCTGTTTGTGTACCACTGTCAGTCGTTTCAACAGATGATGGTTTTACCATAATATTTTCAGAAAATACTGGACTTTCATTAGATGCTGTATCAACCGTTTTCACTTGTAGCACACTATTTTTTGTTACAACAAAAGCATCTTTATAATCTTCCCATGTTTTCCCTTCGTCCAAACTATACTTAATACTTGTATGCTCATCCTTTGCCGTCATACCTAAAGTAACTGTTACTTGCTTTTCTTTTCCTCCATATGAGCTTAATGAGACCGTTGGAAGAGCTTTAACTTCAGAACGAATAGTTTGAATTGCTGTATGAGTCACTGGAGATTCATTGCCATATTTGTCACTGTATTTAAAGAAATAATCACCATTTTCACTGACCGTTATCGTATCTGGCACAAGTGTCCAAGTGTTTTGATCAGTTGAATAATATAACTCTGGTGCACTGAATTTCCCTGCGTGTTTAATGACAGACTCTTTATTTTTTGGTGTTAGAACAATTGGTTTATTGGTTAATGAGGTTTCATTGGACGTAATCTCTGGCGCACTAATAGCCTCATCTTTATGATGATGAATATCAAAATCTAACTGTTGTTTATTCCCAACCAAATCTGTTAGCGTTGCTGTCATTTTTGATGTTTCTTCAGGTAATATTTTTACTTTATACGCTACATCAACAGCAGGTCGATTAGCAAAAAATGCTTCATTAAACACATCATAATCTGAATCAGTGTGAACGTGATTATGATTGATACTTAAGTTATACCCGGCTAAGTTATCTGTAATCGTTGCTTTTACTACATATGGATTATGATTAGTAAAGCCTACAAGTTTTCCTGACTCATCTTGTTCTACATTGTCTAACGTTAATGTTGGTAATTTGTCATCTACCCAAATCGTATAGCCATAATTAACAACAGGTCGACCATTATTTAAATCATCATCTTGTGCATAAGCAGTTAATCGATAAGAACCTGTTGAAATATTTTTCATTTGGTAGCTAAACGCTAATGTCGCTGGATCATAATCAACTTTCTCTCCATTTAATGTAAACTGTTTAACTGGATAAGCTAATTTACCTGTTATGGTTAATACTTTATTTTCCTTGTCATAGCCAGGACTCTCTGTATTAATAATAGATAAACTTGATTCGATATTATCAAATTTAATGAAAGTATCATCTAATTTTGTCGTGCCAGATGAGTGAATAACAACTTGTTGAACGGATTCATTACCAGCATCGTCAGCCGCAATAACAAAGTATAAATTATCCCCGTAAACAAGCGATAAATCATATGAAAATGCCCCATTATCTAATGTCAGTGGCGTTGAAACATCTTCTTTTGGATCATATATGACAGCTTCTTTTGCATCTGTTATCTGTCCAGTTACTGTATAATTATTTTTTGTTGTATTAATGACACCATCTGTCAAGTCCTGCACTTGAATAATTGGTGCTTCGATATCTACTTTTACAGATAATGTTCCTAAAGGTTCATTTCCTTCTTTGTCTAAAGTAAAATTAAAATCCGTCTTGTCTTTAGTAATTGGAACCTTCACTTCAAATAATCCTTTATTTGATGTTTTAACCTCTATACCATCCACATAAAGTAACGTATCTTTTGCATAACTTCCTATTAAAGTAAACGTGCTGTCCTCTTTGTTATACCCTGCTGTATTTTGGCTAATGGTTTGATTTGGAGACACGTTGTACATTAATAAATTATCTTGGTTCCCTTGTTCTTCGATTGTTGAAGAAAATTCAACGTTACCTGCATGATCACTCAATGCAAGAATGATTTGATTTTTCCCTGGTGAAAAGACACTTGAAATTTTTTGAACCGTTTCATATTTTCCTGCATTTTCCTCACCTTGTGGTATCTGTCTAAGTGCTACTTTGTAATTCTTGCCATTGACGCTTAATGCTACAACGTCTTGCTTAATCCCCGATAACTTATCACTTGCATCTACTAATAGTTTCCCAGACTTTGTTACCTCAACTTTTTCTATCTTAGGTTTTGTATTATCGACTGTGACTGGGATATACGTTACTTGATCGGAATTATCACTTTGTGATGATACCGTAACTTTATATTGGTAACGACCATCTGGAACTAATACTTCTTTTCCTGATTTTTTATCGTATTGAGTTCCTGACCATTTTGCTTGAGATACGACATGAGTTGTCCATTTTCCAGAACTTGTATTGTAAAAATCTTTTCGTCCGTTTTTAGCAATATATAACTCTTTTATCGTCTCCCCTTTATCATCTACAATATCATAAGTCGCTTTAGCAAAATTACGATTGAAAAATAAATAAGGAATACTATAATCTTGAATGTTATCTTTATTTTGAGGAGAGATGGCCATCGCATCAGGAGAAACAACTGATTGACCTTGATCATCTTTAAGCATTCCTAAAATAAAGTTATTATTACTTGCTAAAAAACCTGACGCCGTAGGAGCACTATGTCCATCTTGGTAAATTAATGGATCAATTGTGTTTCCAGTTGAATATTTACCAAAAAATCCCATATAAGGTATCACAAGATTTGGCGTATCCACGCCATCAAAACCAATAAATCCTTCAACAAATTGTTGCTCTTCAAAAGAGTAAGGCAAACTTAACTGGAATACTACTTCTTTACTTTCTCCAGCTGCAAGTTTAATGGTTTGATTCTCTGTTGACAGAGATGCTTTTTCAATCTTCGTATCGTAGATTTCTTTATTAGCGTCTGTTGCTTGAGTGTATACCCCACCAAAATCATTAACAGTAAACTCTTTTTCTTTTTCTCCATGATTGGTTAATGTGACATTGATAGTTGTCGAGCGACCAATTTCTTTTAAGGCAATGGTTGAATCTTTAGTTGGTGTGTAATGAAGACTTACTTCATTTTCAATAGCTGAAGCCACGTTTATTTCACCAGCACCTTGACGTCTAGGTGAAATAATTTCCTTCGTATGTGACACATCAAGCAGTGGCACAGAGGTACTGATAGCTGAGTCTTTTGCAAATTTTACTAATTCTTTTCCACTTAAATTTAATTTTTTCTCTTTAATTGCTTGTAAAATCAATGCCTGTGACCCTGCAACAAATGGTGATGCCATACTCGTCCCACTCATTGTTTGATATTTATTACCATTAGCTAATGAGTAGATATTTCCACCAGGTGCTGAAATTTCTGGTTTAAAATTCAATTCAGGTGTTGGTCCCCATGAGCTAAAATCAGACATTTTACCATACATTTTGTTATCAACTTCTGCCTTCCCAAGCGTAAAAGCAACAGGCTTTTTATCTTTAGCGATTTGAAGCAATACTTCTCCATCTACATCAGACAGACCAATCGTTGGATATTCAGTATCTTCTAGAGACATTTGAACGACACCATCTGTATTATTATAGATAAAAGCAGCAACAGCTCCATTTTCTTTAGCTAATCTTGCTTTATTGGTAAAAGAAATTTCCCCACGTTTAATTAAAGCGATATTTCCTTTAAGTGCTTTCTTAATATCGTCTGTGTAGTCTTCTTTTCGTCCAAGACCTACGTCAACTAATTGACGCTCACTATTTAATACATCATAATTTGTTTCTACTTTACTAAAAATAGTGGTAGATCCATCTGTTAGTTCAGGTACTGAATTGAAAACAGCATGTCCTAATTTATCCTGTAGCGTTTCCATTGTCACAATCGAATTTTCAGATGAAGCAACTGTTAAGGCCTCTGTCGTTACACCAGGACTTCCAACAGTACTCATATCTGAAGTATCAAGTAAATTTTTTGGTGTATCATGCATGTCATTTGTTCCACTAACACTGTTATTCCCGGCAGAAATAACTGAAATAACCCCCGCATCACTCGCTCGTTTAATCGCTTGATTTTGTGGATCTTCTGGATCAGTGTTAGCACTAACAGAACCCAAACTCATGTTAATAACGTCTGCTCCTAATTTGACAGAATCCTCAATCGCAGCAATGACATCATCACTATAACACCCACGAATGTTTTTATTATTTGAAAAAACTTTCATTGCAAGTAATTGTGCTTCTGGAGCCACTCCTTGTACATCACCATTTGATGCTGCAATTCCTGCAACGTGTTGTCCATGCATCCCAGCATCACCCACATCGACGATATCATCACTACCATCTGCGTAGTTATAACCAAATGGGACTTTTTCACTAAAATAAGAACCCTTATCCATTTTGTTAATACTATCCTTTGTTAACACGCCACTCTCTGGATTAGATAAAAACAAATCTTTATGACTCGGATCAATTCCACTATCAATGATTGAAATGACCATTCCCTCACCATGAAGTTTTCTTTCTTCCCAAACCTTTTGAACCTCAGCAATAGCATTCGCATGCGTATCTGTTGGATAAAAAACTTGTGCTGGTGTGACTGAAATGACACCTTGTAACGCTTCAATTTTTTCAATATCGCCTACTTTGACATCAATTGAAAAACCATTTAATAAATAACCAAATGATCGTTTAGCTTGTGAGCCGGATATTTTTTCAATTTTAGTTTTTAAAGACGATTGTTTTTTTACTACTTTTTCTGTCGCTTTTTCAATTGATTGAACAGAAGACTTAGAGCCTGTTGGTAAATCAACATGATCAATAGCCACTTCTTTATCAAGTTGAATTAGTACTCTAATACGCTGACTATTATCAACTTTTGTTTCTGATGATTTTTCCTGTATTAACCCATCTTTTTTTAATTGTTCGTTGACTCTAGCGTAAAAGTCTTTAGAATACGCTTTATTTGCAGAAGCATTTTCCTCCAATAAATACTTCTTCAAACTCTCTTCTATCTGCTTTTTCCCTGTTTGCTTGTCGCTAGTTTTCTCATTTTCTTGTGCCAATACAATTGTTGCATCTAAAATTGGCGTGGACAACAATAATAAGCTACTCATAAGTACTGCAGATTTTTTAACAACCGACTTTTTCATTTACCTACCCCTTTGATTATTTAATAACAACAATAAGATTAAAATATTGTTTATTATTTATTAAGTTTTTCTCATTATGATAAACTTTTTTCTCATTTTCAATAGGATAAACTAATTTATACTAGTAACTTTACTATTTGCGAACAAAAAAAAGACCAAGATAGGACATCTTAGTCTTTTACTGTCTAGTTATTATTCTGTTTTTGACGCACTTGAAACTGCATCCGCATCAGATGAACCAGTATGTTTGGAAGATTCTGAAGCTCCACTGACTGTATCTGTTCCTGGTGTTAAAGTTTGACCTGTTTGTTTTAAATACCAATCAACAATTGGTTTAAAATCTAATATGTATTCGTTTATGCCAGCATAATTTCCTTCATCATCATGAATTGCTTGATAATTATGTACAACAAATTTATCTGGTCCATGTGTTGGAACATGTACTCTTACGCAATCTTGAGCTCCAGATCGTAACTGCTGAACAACCCAATTCACACCGTTTAATGCTTTTTCTGGATGACAATAGGCTAGAGGGTTCCCTACTTGACTTGGATGACGTGAGGCTAACATATCTTTATCTTCTTTTGTGTAATTATAATATAAAAATTGATTATTATTATCTGCATAGGTTAATTCCATAGGCATTGAGGCAAAGAAATGATTTAACTGATTAACCGTTAATATACCACGATTTAATTTGACATAAGTATCACCTTCTACTGCTTGAACTTTTTCTGATGCTTGTTCAACCCAGTCATCAGCTCCCTTGTCAACTCCATCAATTGTGGTATCGATTGACCCTTCGCAATATAAATCTTCTTTTTCCAGTTCAGGCTTTTTCGTTCCTTCTAACTCAGATATTACTTCAACATATCGTAAAAATTTATCTAATACATTACTTAAAAACTCAACAGTTTTAGCGTCTTTTAGGTCATTATTGTCATCAAAAGCTTCGCGTACTTTTCCAAGTAAAAATTCATTTCCTGGCATGACTAAAGCATGAACACCTGGTGCATCAAGTATTTGTCGTAAATGTAATTGAGCTCGTGAAGAACCTTGGTCATAGTATGAAGCACCAATAATCATTACTGGTTTGTTTTCTAGTGGATGTATTTTAAATGATAACCACTCTAATACACTCTTTAAACTGGCTGGTATTGTATGGTTATGTTCAGGTGTTGCAATAATAACCCCATCTGCATTTAAAATCTTACGGTTTATTGACTGAATCACTGGCGTATTTGTTTGATCATTACTTTGATTAAACAATGGAACATCTTTAATTTCGATTAATTCTAAATCAAATTTATCAGAAAAGTGTTTTTTTATGTATTGTAACAACGTACGATTATATGATTTATCAGCATTTGATCCTACAATTCCTACTAGTTTCATTTGACTTCCTCCTTAAATATTTTCCCATGAAAAGTTTTCTGCTTCTTTTTTATTTTGTTTGTGAGCACTCATTAATTGATTGGTCATATAGACAAAATGCTTAAAGTCTAAAAATAGACTATGTAATTTTTGAATTTGATCCTCATCTACTAATTTTCCACTTTCATCGAAAGCTTGAAGTGAGTGACTTAATAGAAATTCCGAACTCGGCATTGTTCTAGCCTTTAACTCAGGTGAATCAAGCATTTGTTTTAAATGACTTTGTGCTCTTGATGAACCTAACGTACCATATGAAGCTCCTGTAATCATAACTGGTTTATCCACAAATGGGTAAATATTGTAAGATAACCAATTCAATGCATTCATTAATGCTGCAGGAACGGCATGATTATATTCCGGTGTACTGATAATGACACCGTCTGCCTCTTCTATTTTTTGCGCTACTTCTTTTACAATACTTGGTAAATTTCCATCGTCAGGTTTATTGAACATAGGGAACTCTTTGATTTCGATTATTTCAATATCTGCCTCGTTTTTAAAGTAATCTCTAATAAAGTACAATAATTTTCGATTTGTTGACTGATCAGAATTTGTCCCTACTATCGCTATATACTTATCCATAAAAATCTTCCTCTCTTTACATTAGTTTTGTTTTAATCATCTCTGAAGTAAATACTTTATTTGTTTTATCTATAACAACACACTCAATAGCATCAAGTTGATTCACAGTACTAATAATATCTTTAGTATTTTTACCAAATAGACGTGTTGTCCATATTTCTCCATCAACTGATCGTTTAGAAATAATCGTCAAACTAGCGACATCTGTTTCGATTGGATATCCTGTCTTTGGATTAATTATGTGATGATAGATTGTTTTTCCAACTGTTAGCGTTCTTTCGTAAATACCAGACGTCACAATCGATTCATTTTTAGCTTGAATAGTTACTAAACAATGAGAGCGTGGTTCTGTTGGATGTTGGATTCCTACTCTAAAATAACCATCTGGATGATGACTTTCTCCATAGACCACCACATTACCACCAAGATTTAAAATAGCCGACGTTATATCTTGTTGTTTATAATACTCAACTACTTTATCAGCAATGAATCCTTTTGCTAATGCACCTAGATCAATCTCCATTTGTTTATCCTCTAAATAAATACTATGTGTATTAGGACTTAAAATAATTTTTTCTGGATTGGTTTTTCTTAATAGACTTTCAATGACTTCTTTTGATGGAACTAACGCTCCTTCAAACCCAATTTTCCACTCTTTTATTAAAGGGCCAATCGCTATATTTAAAAAACTATCATCCTGAATACTATGATACTTGCCTAGGGAAATAAGATTGTATAGCTCAGGAGAAACCATGGTATCTGTTTTTCCAGCATTAAAGTTTATTTTCATTAATTCTGAAGTATCGTCATTAGCACTAAACATTTTTTCATAATACTCTAGCATTCTAACTGTCTTCTCAACTACTTCTTCCGCTTTATTTCCTACTACAGTAATATCTATTACTGTTCCCATCAAATGTAATTGTTTGACCACTTTATTTTGCATGGCCTACAATCCTTTCTTAACAGCAATTTCTAATTGCTTTAACTCTTTTAACTTAATCTCATTACGATTAATTTTGGCATAAGCTCTCGCATCGTAAATTAATTCTAAAATGTCATTTTTATCTTTCTTTTCTTCTATTGCATTTTGCGCAAGCTGTGCCGCAGCACGAGCTAAATAATACGTCACGTGATTATCTGAGCATATTTTTATCGCATAATTTAATAAAACATTACTAGCCTCGAGCTCATGAATGCTAGCATAAAACTCACCACATTGATAGACAATATTTAATACTCGCCAAGTATCTTCTACTTTTTTTATAGGATAACGATAGATTTTTTCCAACACTTTATTAAAATAAAACTCTGCTTTTTCCACATCATTCTCTCTGGCAAATACCATCCCAATTCCAGTGTAAGCCAGTAGATGATAGATATCTTCAGTTTCTCCATTGTCTAATAAAATTTGATCAAAATTAAACAAAATATCGGTAATTTTAGCATGTTGAAAAACCATTAAAAAACCTGTCAAATAATGATACCTCAACAAAATATCATTGTCTTCGATTTTGCAAATATCAATTGTTTCCATTAAATTCTTTGCTTTTTGATATTCGCTGGTTATTAATAAAAATTCTGCTTGATTTAATATTTCAATTACATCAGTGTATCGAATTCCAACTTTAGGAAACAACTCACTCAAAGGTAAATCCAATCTTTCACACAGTTTAATTAGTATCTTTAAATTTGGAACTTGAGAGTTATTTTCAAACCGACTTAACGTTGCTTGCGTGCAAATATTTTCTGCTAAGTCATTTTGCGAAAACCCTTTTTGTCTCCTTGCTTCTATAAAACGTTCAATATTCACTATCATCACTTACTTTCGATCTATTGTTTAACTTTTCACATTCTATGGAAAAATCATACTACTTTTATACATTTATGTCAAATCATAATATATATTTTTTTATATCTAACCATATATTTTTAAGTATAAAAGAAATATTTTTGATTAACTTTTACTAAACTAGTGCATTTAATTTGATTATGTTGGTTAAATTTGAGATACTTTAATCACTAAGTTATGGGAGGAATTTTTTAATGCCATTAATGAAAATTGATATGATAAAAGGACGACAACAAGAAGAAATAGAAGAAATTCTAAAAATTTCCTATAGAGTGATGTTAGAAGCCTTTGATGCACCTGTGGGCGATAGATACCAAATAGTCAACCAACACGAACCATATGAAATGCAAATATTAGATACTGGTTTAGGATTTGAACGAACAAAAGATGTGCTTCTATTTAGTCTTATTACTCGCCCCAGAACAACTGAACAAAAAAAACAATTTTACCACAATTTAGTGGCTGCTTTAAATGATGAATTAGGCATTCGAAAAGAAGACGTTATGATTAACTTAGTTGTTAATGATGATGAAGATTGGAGCTTTGCATTTGGTAAAGCGCAGTTTTTAACAGGAGAATTGTAAATGAGATATCACAAAACAATGCCCTTGAAACACTATGTTTCAAGGGCGTTGTTCTGTTGTATTTATATTGTAACTAGTTGATTTTTTTCGTATGATTCTTTACAAGCAAGTGCTACTTTTGTCGATTCTAATCCGTCAATTGCATTAATACTAGGCTGTCTATCAGTTAGAATACACTCAATAAACTCATTTGCTTCATTAATAAAGGCTTGAGAAAAACGTTCTGGGAAATTTTGTGAGGTTGGCCGAACAACGCCATGTTCATTCATAATAGTGACTAGATTTTTTTCTGGTACTTGTGCTATACGCAGCATGCCTTTTGTTCCAATTAATTCTGTTTCAACATGATACCCATGATGACAATTTCTACCAGCTACTAATATTCCCATAGTATTATCAGCTAACTGGAGCATGGCGGCTCCTGTTTCAAGTTCTCCCACTTCATCAAGTTCTTTATAAGCAGCATTTTTCCCTATTGCCCAAACTTTACTTACTTCTTGACCTGTAAACCAACGAACTAAATCAATATCATGAATTGACATATCAGCAAACAAACCACCACTATTACTTGCTCCAGCAAATTTAACAAAACTTTCTAAACCTTCACTTGGATCAATTCCATAACAACGAATTAATGTTACGTCACCCAGTTCACCATTATCAACAAGTTCTTTCGCATACATATAATCCGTATCAAAGCGTCGCATAAATCCAAGCATAAATTTTTGGTTTGGGTATTGATTAATAACTTGAATCGTTTCATTAATTTCTTCAATATTAAGTCCGATTGGTTTTTCAGAAAAAACATGTTTTCCATGTTTTAATCCAAGTTGTATTTGAGAACAATGTAATCCTGATGGTGACACAATAAAAATCGCATCAAGTTGTTCATCTTTAACCATCTCTTCATAATCAGTATAGGTAACTTGTACACCTAAGTTATTTTTAGCATACTCTAGCTCTTCTGAAACGGGACTACATGCAGCATACAATGTGGCATTAGCTACTTTATCGTTTAAATTGTGAGCGTGAACCTTACCTAATCTCCCTAATCCAACGATACCTACTTTTATTGTTTCCATCTATCAGACCTCCTATTTTTATGAAACCGTTACCTAAAAATAGTTTATCATAAAATAATCAAGTTATCCATAACATATCCAGATAGATATTAAAAAAAATAAATCCCCACTATAAGTTACTCTTATTAATCAAAAAACTAGAAAGCCTCTCACTTTCTAGTTTTTTTTCTATTCGCATATAAATAAAATGGAATACCTAAAGCTGTTAGTCCTAAACCTGTGACGACAAGAGATAATTGATTAATCAACGTCATGGATAGAATAAATACTCCCCCAATGATGGAAATAATGGGGATAAATGGATATAACGGAACTTTATATGGCCTTGGTAAATCAGGTTCTTTCTTACGAAGTTTTATCACAGCACAAAAAACCAATGTGTAAAAAATCCAAATAACAAATACTAACATATCCGTTAAAATATCAAATCCACCTAATAACATCATGACAACTGCTACTGCTAACTCAAAAAGTCCTGCAATAAAAGGCACTTTATTACGATTTAATTTTGCTAATTGATTTGAGTATGGTAATTGTTTATCTAATCCCATAGTATAAGGGATTCTCATACCAGTCATTGTATAGCCATTAATTGCACCGTATACAGAAATTAGAATTCCGATTGTAACAATTTTCCCACCAAAGTCTCCAAATATTTGTTTTGATACATCCATCGCAGCATTTTCATTCCCTGCTAATGATTCGATGGGTAAACTTTTTAAATAAACAAAGTTAACTAATAAATAAATCACCATAACACCAAACAATCCACCGGCTATTGATCTTGGTAAATCTCGCTCAGGATTTTTTAACTCCCCTGATATATTTCCCACATGAATCCAACCATCATATGCAAACATAGTAGCAAGAAGCCCTGCTCCTAACGCTGGGAAAAATCCAGATGTTTGTGCCCCTGCGGTTACTGGAAATAAACTGACGCTTACGTCACCTTGTCTCAGTAATCCAAAAATCACAATTAAGGCAAGTGGTATTAACTTACAAACCAATGTAATCGATTGAAATATTCCACTAGCTCTGGCTCCTAAAAAATTAATCAACATAATGGAACCACCAACTAAAATAGCTATTGGTACAATCACTGAGTGGGATAAACCAAATAAGTTTTTAAACTGGGTACCGAATATAATAGAAAGAGCTGCGACGTTGGCTGGAAAATAAATAATGATTAATGCCCATCCTAATAAAAAGCTCCATAACTTACCATACGCCCGTTCAATATATCTCACCATTCCACCTGTTTCTGGGATAGCAGCCGATAGTTCTGCTGCTGTTAATCCTGCACAGATACTAATCACACCGCCTAAAAACCATGACATTAGCGTTAGACTAGCTGATCCAGTTGATTGCGTCACACTAGCTGCTTTGAAAAACACTCCTCCACCTATAACAGTCCCCATAACGGTAGATAAAGCAGGAAAGAACGTCATCGTTCGATTTAACTGATTGCTATCTTCAACTATAATTTCCTCTTGATTTGACATACTTCTCTCCTTTTAAGTTAATTCATCTATAGTAACTGTTCATTATGAATTAACGAATGATAAATTTAAAACATAGCACATTTTATCATACTTATGGGAAAGCAAACAACTTTACATGTTAATTTACTTACTATTTTCAGAAAAAACCTTATATTATAAAATCCAATCATATGGCGTTTGTTGATAAATACCATTGATTCAATTTTGAAAGAACACACTTGCTTCTAAACGCCATATTTGCTTAAATCTTTTATCATAAAAATAAGCATACTTTTCAAGAAACTCAGTGTTTAATCCTTTTTATTTATCACGTAAATATTCGTCACATCATGTATTGACATCATCTTCCAAGTGCCAAAAAATAAAGATATTTCTATTATCTTCTGATACTAATATCAATACTCCTAATTATGATTAGATGAATCATCAGATACAATCATCATTGATGTTAAATTAGACACCGAATTAATCGGAGTTCCTTATTCAAAAAGAAGGGTTTTATAAAGCCTATCACATGAATAAAGAACAATGGATTAGCATTGACTTATCCTCTCTGCATGATACAACGAAACTCTTCTCATTAATCAATACAAGTTATCTGACCATTAAACAAGCAAAAAGAGCCCGATTATAGGCTCTTTTTTATTGAATCGCTTGGTCATTTCCAAACCATTTTTCACTAATTTTCTTCATTTTTCCATCATCTTTTAATTTTTTAAAAGCTTCATCAATTTTTATTTTTAACTCTTTATCACTTTTACGAATACCTACAGCAAAATCTGCACTTTCAAATGGTGTTTCAACAATGGCGTAGTCATTTGGATTTTTTTGTTGCGCTATATAATAATTAGCATACACATTATCTACAATTAATCCATCAATTCGTTTGGCTTTTAAATCAATAAACGCTTCATTAAAAGTATCAAACAAAACTGGCTCATTATCGGCGATCACATCTGTAAATACTTCAGGATTTTTATCAATCATATCTTGTCCTGTTGACGCATTTTGAGCTCCTAAGATTTTGCCTTTCATGTCTTTATATGATGTTATACCATTATCTTTCATCACGACTAATTCTTGACGACTAGTAATATAAGGATCACTAAAGGCGACTTTTTCCTTTCTTTCATCCGTAATATTATACCCATTCCAAATTAAATCAATTGTCCCATTGTTTAATTCATTTTCTTTCATTGACCAATCTATTGATTGAAATTCAGGATCAATTCCATATTCTGCAAATACTGCTTTAGCCAAATCAATATCAAATCCCACAATATTATCTGATTCATCTCGAAATCCCATTGGCACAAACGTATCATCCAACCCTATCACAACTTTTTTGTTTTTTTCTATCTCGCTCCATTTATCTTTATTAGTCCTGCTAGAGTCATTACTGCTTTTTTTACTTCCACAAGCTGATACAGCTAATAACATAATTCCTAACACCACGATTAATATATGTCTTTTTTTCATTGTCATCCCATCCTTTTATTTTATTGGTTCTACTCTAATAGTGTTATCGGCAATACGTTCTGCAAAAGTTGGATCATGTGTGACCACAATTTGTGTCACATCTGGCGATTTTAAATTTAAAATGACTTCTGCTACATCACCACTAAGACCTGGATCTAAAGCACTTGTTGGCTCATCATAACATAATACACGTGGCTTCATAGCTAATGCACGTGCAATTGCCACACGTTGTTTTTGTCCACCAGATAATTCAAAAGGATAAGCTTTTTCTTTATCCTCTAATCCTAAAGTTATTAATAATGTTCTAGCGGTTTTTTCAGCCTCTTCTTTGGATTGTTTTAAGACCATTGTCGGTGCTAATACAATATTTTCTAATACATTTAAATGAGGAAACAACTGAAAATCTTGAAATACCACACCAATTTTTCCATTAATAGCTTGATGAGATTTCTTTGTTAAATCTTCCTCATCAAGTAGTAGTGTGCCACCATCGAATGTTTCTAACCCACTAATACATCTCAATAAAGTGGTTTTTCCTCCACCTGAAGGGCCGAGGATAACAGTAATTTCTCCCATTGGAAACGTGTAAGATACCTCATCTAAAATTTTCTTTTCTCCGAAACTTTTGGATACATTTTTTATCTCAAGCATTCTCATCACTCCTTATTTATAATAGCTAAATCGTTTTTCAAGGTATTTCATTAAACCAGTTAAAACGGCGGTGAAAAAGAGATAAATCACCCCAACCATAACGAGTGGTACAAGTGTTACATCACGATTTGTCGCGATTTTACCTGCTCGTAACAAGTCACCTAATCCCAACACATACATCAGCGAAGTGTCTTTTACTAAGTTAATCACCTCGTTCCCAATGGATGGTAAAATAATTTTTATCACTTGTGGCAAAACGATTTTATATGCTGTTTGAAACGGTGTTAAACCAAGCACTTGTGCACTCTCAATTTGACCTTTTGGTATAGCCTGTAACCCTCCTCTAAATATCTCAGCGAAGTAAGCTCCATAATTTAGAATAAAGGCAATCATCACAGCATCATATCGTTCAAAGACAATACCTATTGCTGGTAAACCAAAAAAGATAAAGATAAGTTGTAATAATAGCGGTGTCCCTCGCATTAACCAAATATAAAGATTTAATATAAAGGTCAATGGTTTAAATGTCACACGTAAACCAAACGCAACGAGTACTCCTAGTGGGATAGATCCTAATAGTGTAAAGAAAAAAACTTTTAACGTCATACCTGCCCCATCAATAAGTGATGGTAAAATTTTCATTATGTATTCCATGGTAAATCCCTCCATTTTCAATTATTAAACAAGATAATTTTTTATTTACCTATCGTTTATTTTTAATTGTTGGTACAAAAAATCCCCTTGGTATAACCCAAGAGGACGATAAACCGTGATTCCACCTCAATTTATTGCTATTTCACAATAACAATCTCATGATGTTTAAACTAATATTTTAAACACTCATCCTTAACGCGGATAAAACGTTATTCCCTACTTTGTTGTTCAGAAATACATCTTTCTAGTTGTGTTCATGTAAAAGCATGTTGATTTTTCTCTCAGCCTATTGAAAAATTCTCTGTCAAAATGGACTTAATACACTACTTGTCTAGTCATTGATTGTTTGGTATAAAAAAAGTCCCTTGGCTTATAAAAGCCAAAGGACGAAAATTCGCGGTTCCACCTTTATTTGTTATTGTTTCACAACAATAACCTCATGAAGTTTATAACTTCGAGCTCATAACGTTTCTCAAACGAACTTTTCTACTAACAATTTCAAAAAGTTAACTCCCAGATGTGATTCACTTAACACGTCTACCTTTTTCCACCAACCAAAGGCTCTCTATAAAACGTCATTTAAGTTACTTTCTCTGTTCATGGTTTTTAACAACTTTATCATCAGGCTTTAATCTTGTCAACAAAATTAATTTAATCGTAATAACTTCTTCTTTTCTACAACTATCATTAATTAAATTTTCGATAATGAATGTAAATATAAGTAAATGAATGAATTATCATAGTCATATTTTTTTAATTTCTTATATTGATAATCAACTAATATCTTACCATGTAACCAACGTGTTTTTTTCGTGATAAAAAACTTAACTCGTCAGCTAATTCAACAATTAGTTTAGAAAAATATTCCAATGTTTTGTTATATCTTTAGATTTTATTTCTAAAAAGTCATCCCTAAATACAAAAAAAGAAACTGACAAAAAAGTCGTTTCTTTTTTATTTTAACTTAATAACAAATGTTACATGGTTCTAACCCTTTCTTTTTGGCTTCACCCAATGTAGAAGGAGTGAAATTACCGCGCCCATGAGCATGAGTATGATATTTTTTTCCAGTAGGTGTAACAAATACTTGATTCATATCATCAGATGAATCATTATCATTAGCCAATGATTCATGATTCGTGATATTGTGTTCTTCTTGTGATGGTTCATTTTCTTGAGCTCTCTCTCCTATTGAACTGCTACCATCTGCATAATTCAAGTCAATCCCATCCTGAATATTAAAGATGTAAACATTAAATTTTATGGTATCATTTCCAATAGATTGTGCTTCCATTTGAACGCCACGCGCCAGTAACTCTTCCCCTCTAAAAACTGGTGTCACACGATATCTTACATAATTATCTGAATTTTGTTCAAGATAATGTTTAACATCCATCTCATGACGTAACATCTCTGGACTGTTTAATTGTCTTGTTCCTGTAATTAAATTTTTCCAATTCGCATTTTCACCAGCTAATGCCCAACCAATTAAGTGTGATCGATTAAATAAATACCCACCTTCAATCTTTTTATTTTTCCAACCTGTTGGTGTAACAGACGAAATACTTTCTCTTTTTCCAGTTGGCATTAATGATTGATTTAGCATAGCATTTGCACTTGTTGCTCTATTTAACCCATCTAAATCACCATAAATTTCCCAAGCGCCATTACTCAAAGATAGCTCTTCATCGCTAAAACTTGGTACATCATCATTAACCTTTATCGTTTGAGTTCCTTCGTATTCTAAGTTTGCCAAATCACTAACTTGATTTTTTAATTGTGAGGCTTGCTCTTCTTTTTTCTTCTTTTCTATTTCATCCTGTTTTGCTTTTTCTTCTGCTTCTCTTTTAGCTAATTCTTCTTTTTCTTTACTTGATGTATCTACTGTACTTTCTTTTATAACACTTGATGAAACTGATGTATCACTTGTTTCCACTGTTTTATCAGCAACACATCCTCCAAAAGTTATTAACCCTGTCAATAACAGAGCAGATAACGCCCACTTTTTCATTTTCTTCTTCATCTTTTCCTCCTATATTTTCATTCCTATCAACTATCTTATAATAAACTATACACTTTTAGTTAATAGTGGTAAAAATACTTTTTTAAAGTATATTTTTTGTTAATCAAGGTAAATCCTTTTAATAAAAATTTTTTTCATGATACTATTTATTTAATCAGAATGGAGGAGTAATTATGAATCAGTTTTTAAAATTGTTTGGTATAAGTGCTGTTATCTTTTTAATGTTTGATCTATTTTGGCTATTAGTTGTATCAAAAAATTTGTACCAAACTTTCATAGGAGAGTTACTCGGTGATGTAAAGGTAACTCCCGCTATTATTTTTTATTTTGTCTACCTTGTTGGGGTTGTATTTTTTGTCCTAATCCCTGGTATTGACAAACAAAGTATTTTCTACACCATTTCTTCTGGGGCTCTATTTGGTTTTATTTGTTATAGTACCTATGATTTAACCAATTTAGCCACTATTAAAAATTGGTCAGTAACGATGACAATTATTGACTTAGTATGGGGAACATCCGTCACTGCTATTACATCAGCAATTGTTTATTTTATTAATTTTAATTTTTTGAAGGGGTAATTTAATTTGGAAGAAGTTGATATTAAAAAGTTAGCTAACAGTATCAAATCAGGTGCTAACTTAGTTATAAAGAATAAAAATGAATTAAATCGTATTAATGTCTTTCCTGTTGCAGATGGTGATACTGGTAGTAATTTGGCCTTTCTTATGCAATCAATTATGGATAATCTTGTTAGTTATCACGACACGGTACATTCTCTATTAACTAACGTAGCATCAGCCGCTTTACTTGGAGCTCGTGGTAACTCTGGAATGATTTTAGGACAGTATTTAAATGCCTTAGCAGAAGATTATGCTCAAAGTGATTTATCAACAGAACAACTCGTTTTTTCTTTTAAAACAGCTCTTGTTAAAGTATATGATTCGTTGCTAGATCCAAAAGAAGGAACCATACTAACAGTTATCTCCTCTTGGTCTGAAAAACTTGTTGATACTTATAAAAAAACACAATCATTAGAAGAATCTTTATCACAAGCACAGATGATAGCAGAAAAAGCCGTTTTAGAGACACAATTTCAAATGACAATTTTTAAAGAAAATAAGTTGGTGGATGCTGGAGCAAAAGGTTTTTATTATTTTATTACTGGTTTGACTGAAGCCTTCTCTCAAAATTTACCACAAGAGTTGATAGAAGAAACCATCCCTTCTTCTATAACTAACTATCCATCTAACTTGATATCATCTGATCATATCATATCTGAAAAGCCTTCTTATCGATACTGCTCGGAGTTTATTATGACTCAACCAAGTATTTCCGATAAAAAATTGAAAGGTAAACTATTAAATAAAGGGGATTCTGTTATTGTTATTGGAAATAAACAACAGTTAAAAGTTCATATACATACTAATAACCCTAAAGACGTTCTATCATTATTAAACCACTACGGTCGTATATCTTATCAAAAAATAGATGATATGCTTCTTCAATATGAAGTTAATACCAAACCTGTATCATCTATCGCTATTGTGACAGACTCTATTGCTGATATACCAAGTGACTTACTATTGAAACACCAAATACATGTCATTCCAATGCCTGTTCAAAGCGAGTCTAATAATTATCTCGATAAATTAAGTATTGATTCACAGCTTATTTTTGAAAAGGGTATAAATACGAGTCAATGCAGTACATCGCAACCTACTATTCAATCAATTGATAACCTCCTATCTTTTTTACAAGGGAAATATGACCATGTGATTGTTATTACAGTCTCTTCAAAACTCAGTGGTACTTATCAACTAGTCAACCAAAGAATACAAACTAAAAAATTGGCATCTCAATGGATAACAGTTATTGATTCAAAAGCTAACTCTGTAGCGCAAGGTCTATTAGTTATGAAAGCAGCAGAATTAGTAGAAAAATCCTTGAGCTTTAATGACATTATAACTAATCTAAAAGATACCATTCATCGGTTATTTATCTATGTAGCTGTCGCTGATTTATCGCCGATGTTACAGTCTGGTCGAATTCCTTTATCTCTTGGAAAAATGGCTCAAAATTGCCACATCTTGCCAATTGTTAGTCTGGATTCATTTGGCGAAGGAAAACTAATGACTCTTTCATTTAGTCAAAAACAAAGTATTAAAAAAATAGCAAACAAAATAAAAAAACTATTTCGACATCATCAAATTGATCGTTTAGCTATCGCATATGTTTACTCGGAAAATCAAGTTGAATTACTAAAATATTATTTAAAAGATTATACTGATAAAATTGACTATTCAGTAGCCAGTTCAACATCTATTGCTATCAGCGCCGGAAAAAATAGTATCGCCATTGCAGGTATTTTAAAAAAAGGAGAAAGTTAAATGTATCTTACAATTATTCTAGCATTATTTGCTTATTTTATTATCTGGTTCATTATATCAACTATTAAATCCAACTATTCCTTAGTTGATATTGCTTGGGGGGGAGGATTTGTTGTGGTAGCTTGGGTAGGCTTTTTAATGGCCTCCCCGCATACCATTCAACAGATACTTGTTCTACTCTTTGTTACACTTTGGGGAGGTCGTCTTGCTTGGCATTTAGGGTTACGTAATTGGAATGCTCCTGAAGATTATCGATACGTTAAAATCAAACAACGTTGGGGAAATCAATTTGTTCACTTAAAAGCATTTATCAATGTTTTTCTTCTTCAAGGCCTCTTATTGTTTATTGTTGCACTACCTGTTACACATACTTTTACCAATCAACAAGTATATAATACTTTACGTTGGTGGCAAATACTTGGTGTATTCATTTGGATTATTGGATTTTTATTTGAAGTCATTGGAGATTATCAATTGACTAAATTTAAAGAAAATCCTAGTAATAAAGGAAAATTATTAACAACTGGACTTTGGTCTATTACTAGACACCCAAATTATTTTGGAGAAGTCACAAGTTGGTGGGGGATTTTTCTTTTATCTTTATCACATTGGACTAATCTTTGGATTATCATTGGTCCTATTACTATTACCTTTTTAATATTATTTGTGTCAGGTGTTCCCTTACTAGAAAATAAATATAAAACTAGAAAAGATTTTCAATCTTATGCACAACATACTTCAAAATTCTTTCCTTTTATTGGAAAAAAGGGATTATAAACTAACATATTAAAACAGCGACACAGTTTGATTCTGCGTCGCTGTTTTTTCTTATACTACTTTTCTCTCAACTAATCGATAATACACTTTAGATGTTTGAGCATACATCACAAGGTAAATTAGTAAAAAGATTACTACCATAATGATACAAATTATCATAAATAATACTTTATTACTCAATCCAAATAACATCAGTAAATTACTCATCAAAGGAAACGCAAAAGCTAAGTGAAGTGTCGCGAGGATAATCGGGAAAAAGAATACCATAATGATTTGCCCTCTAATACTTTGTTTCACTTCTTGATGACTCATACCAACCTTTTGCATAATATCATAGCGATGTTCATCCTGCATACCTTCTGATATTTGTTTGTAGTAGATGATTAACCCTGTGGCTAAAGTGAAACTAAGTCCTAAAATCATACCTAAAAATAAGAAACCACCTGTGAAAGCTTGTAATTCTTCTCTGTCAATCGCAGCTGAAGAGAAACTGTCAGTTAGTCCCATCTCTTTCAATTTGCTTTTCATCTCTTTAGCATAAGCTAACTGCTTATCACTTTCCCCAGTAAAATTAGCGTATACTGTCGGACTGATTTCCAAATAATTTGTATAGTCATTTGGTGCCAAAGCCTTTATTGTGTCTTCCATCACTTTTTGATTTGCCACAACAACAAACAACATATTTGAAATACCACTTACTCTTGGAATAAATGTAATGTTATCAATAATTTGTTTAACCTTAAATTCTTTGTTACCAAACGACGCTGACTTTCCATCGAATTTACCATTCATACTATAAAAAGCAATCTCATTGTCTGATAGTTTGAAATTCGTTTTTTCCAAACGATTGTACTCATCTTGTGTCATAAAGTTTAAAGACTCTGATTTGCTAAAGTCGTTTAGATTTTTAGCTTCTTTAGATAATAACTGATAATCATTATTGTCTTTTATTACCATTAATCCATCAGATAAATCTGCATGATCAACTTCTTTTAATGTAACATCATATTTCTTAGCCTCTGACTTAAATAATGATTCCACTTCTTTTACTTTGTCTTGTGGCACAATCAGACTCATATCATATGGATTACGATTTTTTATGACATTATCCATTCCAAAAAATAGACTACCTGTTGTGCTAAGTGTTACTAGTACCATCGTACTTAAGATACTGATACTTGCTAACCCAACCGCATTTTGCTTCATTCGATACATCATGTTTGAAATCGCAATAAAATGTGTTGGTTGATAATAATATTTTTTACGCCGTTTTAACCCCTTTAAAATCATGATACTACTTGTCATAAATAAAGCATACGTTCCAAAAATCACGAGTAAAATCGCAATAAAAAATAAGCTAATTGCTTTTAACGGTGACTCGATAGTGATTGACATATAGTACCCTGCACCAATACAAACAATGCCTGATATACCTGATAACCATTTTATTTTTGGTTCTTTTTCTCCTATTTGAGTGCCTTTTAATAATTCTAAAGGATTGACTAGTTTTAACTGAATCATATTAATCACATAAAGTAATAAAAAGATACCGATGAAAAACAGAATGACATAACCTAAGCTCATGACATTTAAACTATAGGTAAAACCTTCACCAAATCCTGTCATTTTTTTCAAAATTAAAAAAGATAGTTTTGAAAAAATAATCCCAGTGACTATTCCCATCACTATAGAAAATAAAGAGACTACAATAGACTCGATAAATAAAATCTTGCCAAGTTCACGTTTTCCCATCCCTAATATATTGTATAACCCTAGTTCTTTTTTTCTTTGTTTGAGCAAAAAACTATTGGTGTACAATGAAAAAATAGTTGTAAAGATTAAGATGACGATTGAACCAAATCCAAACAATAATTTTGCTGAATCTGCTCCTGGTAAAGAATTCATTCCATCATTTTTTAATAAAATTTGCATAATTACATTGACGTTGACCAAAAAAATCATCGATAAGATAAATGGTGCATACGCTCGCTTATTTTTCTTTAAATTTGTTAAGGCTAATTTTAAATAAAACATCTTACGCCTCCCCTGTTAACAAAACTGTCATCGTTTCAGAGATTTGATTTAAAAAATCATCGTTGTTTTGTGAGCCACGGTATATTTGATTAAACACTTGACCATCTTTGATAAACAATACTCGGTTCGCATGACTTGCGGCTACCACACTGTGTGTCACCATAACGATCGTTTGGCCTTGTTTATTAACTTCCTGGAATAACGATAATAATTGAGTTGATGTTTTTGAATCAAGGGCTCCGGTCGGCTCATCCGCCAGTAAAATATCTGGTTGTGTAATCAACGCTCTTGCGGCAGCCACACGTTGTTGTTGTCCACCAGATAATTCATAAGGATATTTTTCCAACAATTTATTCAACCCAAGTTGTGGTGCTAGTTTATCTAATCTAGACATCATCTCTTTAAGGGGTGTTTTAGCTAAAACTAATGGCAATAAAATATTGTCCTGAACCGAAAAAGTATCTAACAAATTAAACTGTTGGAATACAAATCCCAAGTGTTCTCGCCTAAAAGTAGCTGCTTCTTTTTCTTTAATGTCATTCATGTTTTTACCATTTAGTAAAATATCACCTGAAGTTGGTCTGTCTAATGTTGCTAATAAATTTAGTAAAGTACTTTTACCTGAACCGGATTCTCCCATTATGGCAACATACTCACCAGCTTCCACTGAAAAGTTGATTTGTTTTAAAGCCTCGACTTTTGCTCCTCCTAAGCGTGTATGATATGTTTTTTTGACATTATTGACTTCTAAAATTTTCATCTATGTTCTCCTTTTTTCTTGGTTACTTGATAAATCTATCATACAAAACATCGTCATACATGCACACTTACAGATAAAAAACCAAACTTACAACTTAGTAAGTTTGGCTAATCATACATGTTTTCAAACTGTGAAAAAGTCATACCGACCACGGTTCCTTTTCCTATTTCTGATGATATTTCTAAGGTTATCCCTAGGTGATTTGCGATATTTTGACTCATATGAAGTCCTAACCCTGTTGCTTTTTGGTGTCCTCGGCCATTAAATCCTGTATAACCTGATTCAAATATTCGTGGTAAATCTTGCGATAAAATGCCAATGCCACTGTCCGTGATAGTCAGTGTGTCATTTGTCATGTCAATTTTTATTCCACCGATTTTCGTGTATTTGATACTGTTAAAGATTAATTGCTCTAAAATAAACAACAACCACTTTTCATCTGTGATAATCTCTTTTTCAAATGGAAACAACTCAACACTCAAATCTTTTTGTATAAAGAACATGCGGTATTTTTTGATTACTTTTTTGACGACACTTGAGAGTTCTACTTTTTTTAGAACTAAATCATCTTCTAAATTCGTCATTTTTAAATAATGAAGCATCATAGACAAGTATCCATCAATCGTTGAAATTTCATTTTTTATTTTGGTCGTTGACTCTGGTTCTGTTTCGACCAAAACTTGTAAAGCCGCTAGAGGTGTCTTTATCTGGTGACTCCAAATAGCATAATAATCCAATAGTAATTGCTGTTCTTTGACTAATTGATGCTCTAAGTGTTGATTCTTGGTACTTACTTTTTTCAGCAATGCTTGATAATCTTGGTTAAGCATATCGTTACCTATATCAAGTTGTTGATATAGGACGTTATCGACTGATTCTTGTTCGATGATGTCTTGCAACATATTATGTTCTTTATACATTTTTCTCATATCAACTAATGTCCAAATCACTAAAATGAAGAACACGAACAATAACCCATCCATAAAAGGAGTTAATGATAAGTCATATAAAAAGAATGTCGCCAAAAACATGCCACTCATCATAATAAACAATGCATAAATGACCCATTTTTCCTTAATATAATGTTTCAAAAACTGCATCATCTATCTAACCCATCTAACAAGTAGCCTTTTCCTTTTACTGTTTGAATATGGTCATCAAGTTGAATCACGGATAATTTCTTTCTTAGACGGGTCATATTAACTGAGAGTGTGTTGCTACCTATAAAGTCATCACCCTCCCAAAGTTTTTCCATAATCATCTCTTTAGTCACAACTTGATTTTTATATTGAAATAATAAAGATAAAATTTTACACTCTGTCGGCGATATATCAACCACCTCATCCTTATATTTTACTCGATTATCTTGAAACAATAATTGATACGCACCATTTTGATAAGACGTCACAATTCCAAATTGATAACTTCTTCTAAGCAATGCTTGAATTTTTGCGACTAAAACAGAAAAATCGAATGGTTTTGAAATAAAATCGTCGGCTCCCATATTCATTGCCATGACCATATTCATATTATCACTGGCTGATGAGAGAAATATAATCGGAATTTCTGAAATCTGTCGTATTTGTTCACACCAATAAAAGCCATTGTAATATGGCAATGAAATATCCATTAGCACCATATCTGGTTGACAATCTGACATTTCATCTAACACACGTTCAAAATTGTCTACACTAAAACACTCATACCCCCACTGAGATAGATGTGTCTTTAAACCTTGACTAATAATCGGATCATCTTCTACAATAAATATTTTGTGATTCATATTGAAACTCCTTTTTAGGATAAAAAAATCCACCTATACTATGTCTATACATAATATAAATGGATTTCACTTGTTTTTCTATGGTTTTATAGCATTTATTTTTTTCTTCTTAAAATTAACATTCCAAAAGAACCAATTACTGATATTAATCCCATTAGTAGATACTTTATTTTTTCTATATCACCTGTCTTAGGTAATGTTTTCGTTAGTTCATTTTTTGAAACGACATTATTATTCTTCTTTTCATATTTTATTACATCTTGTGATATCAGCTTACTTGATGGTTTTTCTATCGTATTCGTTTCATTAGAATTACCCTCTTTAGTAATAATTTGTTTAATTAGCTTGTACACATAGATCACTTCTTGTGTGCCTTCTTTAAATTCACCAGTGGCGTTAGTTGGGGTGGTCACCAACTCATAACCTGGGATCTCTTTTGATTCAGTCTCGTATTTTTTACCCACTTCATCGGTTTTTGTTTCAGGTTTTGCGACTGCTTTACCACTTTCGTCCACATGTTTCACCACAACGGTGCCTTCCACAATAGACGGTACTTCTTCTTTGGGTTTGTACACATAGATCACTTCTTGTGTGCCTTCTTTAAATTCACCAGTGGCGTTAGTTGGGGTAATCACCAACTCATAACCTGGGATCTCTTTTGATTCAGTCTCGTATTTTTTACCCACTTCATCGGTTTTTGTTTCAGGTTTTGCGACTGCTTTACCACTTTCGTCCACATGTTTCACCACAACGGTGCCTTCCACAATAGACGGTACATCTGCCTTTGGCTTGTACACATAGATCACTTCTTGTGTGCCTTCTTTAAATTCACCAGTGGCGTTAGTTGGGGTGGTCACCAACTCATAACCTGGGATCTCTTTTGATTCAGTCTCGTATTTTTTACCCACTTCATCGGTTTTTGTTTCAGGTTTTGCGACTGCTTTGCCACTTTCGTCCACATGTTTCACAATCACTGTGCCTTCCACAATAGAGGGTACTTCTTCTTTGGGTTTGTACACATAGATCACTTCTTGCGTACCTTCTTTAAATTCACCAGTGGCGTTAGTTGGGGTAATCACCAACTCATAACCTGGGATCTCTTTTGATTCAGTCTCGTATTTTTTACCCACTTCATCGGTTTTTGTTTCAGGTTTTGCGACTGCTTTACCACTTTCGTCCACATGTTTCACCACAACGGTGCCTTCCACAATAGACGGTACTTCTTCTTTGGGTTTGTACACATAGATCACTTCTTGTGTGCCTTCTTTAAATTCACCAGTGGCGTTAGTTGGGGTAATCACCAACTCATAACCTGGGATCTCTTTTGATTCAGTCTCGTATTTTTTACCCACTTCATCGGTTTTTGTTTCAGGTTTTGCGACTGCTTTGCCACTTTCGTCCACATGTTTCACCACAACGGTGCCTTCCACAATAGACGGTACTTCTTCTTTGGGTTTGTACACATAGATCACTTCTTGTGTGCCTTCTTTAAATTCACCAGTGGCGTTAGTTGGGGTAATCACCAACTCATAACCTGGGATCTCTTTTGATTCAGTCTCGTATTTTTTACCCACTTCATCGGTTTTTGTTTCAGGTTTTGCGACTGCTTTACCACTTTCGTCCACATGTTTCACCACAACGGTGCCTTCCACAATAGACGGTACATCTGCCTTTGGCTTGTACACATAGATCACTTCTTGCGTACCTTCTTTAAATTCACCAGTGGCGTTAGTTGGGGTAATCACCAACTCATAACCTGGGATCTCTTTTGATTCAGTCTCGTATTTTTTACCCACTTCATCGGTTTTTGTTTCAGGTTTTGCGACTGCTTTACCACTTTCGTCCACATGTTTCACCACAACGGTGCCTTCCACAATAGACGGTACATCTGCCTTTGGCTTGTACACATAGATCACTTCTTGTGTGCCTTCTTTAAATTCACCAGTGGCGTTAGTTGGGGTGGTCACCAACTCATAACCTGGGATCTCTTTTGATTCAGTCTCGTATTTTTTACCCACTTCATCGGTTTTTGTTTCAGGTTTTGCGACTGCTTTGCCACTTTCGTCCACATGTTTCACCACAACGGTGCCTTCCACAATAGACGGTACTTCTTCTTTGGGTTTGTACACATAGATCACTTCTTGTGTGCCTTCTTTAAATTCACCAGTGGCGTTAGTTGGGGTAATCACCAACTCATAACCTGGGATCTCTTTTGATTCAGTCTCGTATTTTTTACCCACTTCATCGGTTTTTGTGTCAGGTTTTGCGACTGCTTTACCACTTTCGTCCACATGTTTCACCACAACGGTGCCTTCCACAATAGACGGTACATCTGCCTTTGGCTTGTACACATAGATCACTTCTTGCGTACCTTCTTTAAATTCACCAGTGGCGTTAGTTGGGGTAATCACCAACTCATAACCTGGGATCTCTTTTGATTCAGTCTCGTATTTTTTACCCACTTCATCGGTTTTTGTTTCAGGTTTTGCGACTGCTTTACCACTTTCGTCCACATGTTTCACCACAACGGTGCCTTCCACAATAGACGGTACATCTGCCTTTGGCTTGTACACATAGATCACTTCTTGTGTGCCTTCTTTAAATTCACCAGTGGCGTTAGTTGGGGTGGTCACCAACTCATAACCTGGGATCTCTTTTGATTCAGTCTCGTATTTTTTACCCACTTCATCGGTTTTTGTTTCAGGTTTTGCGACTGCTTTGCCACTTTCGTCCACATGTTTCACCACAACGGTGCCTTCCACAATAGACGGTACTTCTTCTTTGGGTTTGTACACATAGATCACTTCTTGTGTGCCTTCTTTAAATTCACCAGTGGCGTTAGTTGGGGTAATCACCAACTCATAACCTGGGATCTCTTTTGATTCAGTCTCGTATTTTTTACCCACTTCATCGGTTTTTGTTTCAGGTTTTGCGACTGCTTTACCACTTTCGTCCACATGTTTCACCACAACGGTGCCTTCCACAATAGACGGTACATCTGCCTTTGGCTTGTACACATAGATCACTTCTTGTGTGCCTTCTTTAAATTCACCAGTGGCGTTAGTTGGGGTGGTCACCAACTCATAACCTGGGATCTCTTTTGATTCAGTCTCGTATTTTTTACCCACTTCATCGTTTTTTGTTTCAGGTTCCACCAATTCTTTGCCTGATTCATCTACGTGTTTCACTACGACATTTCCCTCAGAAATTTCCTTGTATATATGATATGAAACAGTTAATTCTTCATAGTCAACTCCTGATGATGTCCATTGTATCTGTTTATCATCATAATTAACTAACACATTATCCTTATCTGATTTAATCGTCTCTGGCATTAATGTATATCCTTGTTCGATGTCATCATGAATTTCATAAGTATATTTTTTAATGGTATTATCCAACTCTTTAAAAGATTGGCTTAATAAATTGACATTGCTTGCAGAAAAATAATGATTAGAATCTTGTGCCATATTCTTAAATAATGATTCTACTTCACCATTTTTATTAATAATCTTTGAGTAAGAATCGCTTTTCGAGTTATCTAAATAAATGGTATACACTTCATAACCTTGTTTTTTTATATCTGTTGCTTTTTTCGTGATCATGTCTGTTAA